>NZ_JAYFPU010000351.1:0-6999 GCF_034927525.1 Christensenella sp. | reverse complement strand
AGGCGGACTATGAAGCGATCGTAACAAGCCTGAGAAACAATGCGGGAGATGAAAAGACGAACCGTATGCATGTGCATTTTTCGCATATCCAATATACAGATAAGGGTGAAAAGATGCATCTTACCTTTGAAGATAAGCAGTGGGGGCCGTTTTTTGATCCGCTGGCAGAGGTTTTGGCAGAGCAGAAGATGGAGCCGGTGATCATCTGTGAATCTAAGGGAACGCAGGCAAAAGACGCGATCGCAATGAAGGAAATGTATGAGGCGGCGATAAAATGACGATTGCACAAAAAATCAGGGCGCTGGATAAGGCTGAAGCGTACTTGCTGACCTCGGTGGAAAACGTGGCGTATACCACAGGATTTTCCGGTGATAGCTCGCAGGTATTGATCACATCCGAAGAAGTGCTTTTTTTTACGGATTCACGTTTTGTGGAGATGGCGCGTAATGAGGTCGGAAATCGTGCGGAGGTGATATGCACCGGCGGACAGGACAGGCTGCCGTCGATAAGCAAGTATCTGCGCGAGAATCAAAAACTGGGTATCGAGCAGGGAAATGTTACCGTAAAAGAGTTTCAAGAGTTTGAGCGCGAACTGGGCAGCAGGGAATATGTCGATATTTCGGAAGATATGTTGCTTGAACGGATGGTCAAAACGGAAGAGGAACTGGAGAAGATACGGATCGCGGCCAGAGCCAGCGAGGTTGCGCTAACTGGACTTTTGCCTTATATAAGGCCGGGCGTATCGGAGCTTGATATTCGTGCGGAGCTCGAGTACCGTATGAAGAAGCAGGGCATGGATCTTGCTTTTCCTACGATCGTAGCCGGTGGGCTGAATTCGGCGATACCACACGCGACGCCTTCTGCATACAGGATAAAAAACGGTGATTTGCTGACGCTCGATTTTGGATGCAGGTTTGAAGGGTATTGTTCTGATATTACGCGTACTTTTGGCATCGGAAATATTGACGGAGAGTCAAAAAAAATATATGATATAGTTAATGAAGCGCAAAAGCGTGCGGCAGGCCGTGCGCAGGTCGGCGCGGATACTTATTACGTGGACGAGGCGGCGCGCAGCTATATTGCTGAAAACGGCTATGGTGAGTACTACGATCATGGCACAGGGCATGGCGTTGGGCGGCAGATTCATGAGTTGCCGGTACTAAATCCACGTTCCAGCACTATTTTGCAGGAAAACATGGTATTTACCGTTGAGCCGGGGATTTATGTTCCGGGGCTTGGCGGAGTGCGCATAGAAGATACGCTGATCACGGGACAGGGCAGCGTATATGAGTTCAGTAAAGAATTAATTTTGTTATAAAACAGGAGGTACGGTATGGTTTCAGCCGGAGAATTCAGAAAAGGCATGACGATCGAAATTGATGAGCAAGTATGGGTGGTTGTTGATTTTCAGCATGTAAAACCCGGAAAGGGCGCGGCTTTCGTTCGCACGAAGATCAAGAATGTTGTGACAGGCAGCGTACTGGAAAAAACATTCAACCCGACGGAAAAATTCCCGCCGGCGCGCGTGGACAGAAAAGAAATGCAGTACTTGTACAGTGACGGTGAGCTGTATCATTTTATGGATACGGAAACATACGAGCAGCTTCCGCTGAATTTTGAAATGGTAGAAGGGGCGCTTCCGTATATGACGGAGAATATGAACGTAACGATCAAATTTTTCAAAGGCGCGGCTTTTTCTGTAGAACCGCCAAACTTTGTGGAGCTTGAGGTGACGGAAACGGAGCCGGGATTCAAGGGCGACACGGCGACGGCTGGCAATAAGCCGGCGATCATGGAGACTGGGGCGAAGATCATGGTACCGCTGTTTATCAACGCGGGGGACAAGATCAGAGTCGATACGCGTACCGGGGATTACATGGAAAGAGTATAAAACATTTGCAAAATTTGTTTTTTATAAGGAATACGGGGTATAAATGTTTTATTAAAAAAGAATCGGAGGCGATTTAAAATGGCAGATACGAATTTATCCACACAGGAAACTACAGCGATCAAGAAAGAAAGTAATGGTACGATTACCTTCGCGAACGAGGTGATCGCGACGATTGCAGGACTTGCGGCAGTTGATATTGCCGGCGTCGCGGGCATGAGCGGCGGATTTGTGGATGGCATCACCGAGCTTGTCGGACGGAAGAACCTTTCCAAGGGCGTTAAGGTGGAAGTCGGTACGGAAGAAGTCGCAGTGGATATCGCCATTGTTGTGGAATACGGTACGCCGGTTCCCGAAATTGCTCAGAATATCCAGATGAGCGTGATGAAAGCGATCGAAACGATGACGGGCCTGAAAGTCGTTGAAGTGAATATCAACGTACAGGGGATCAAGTTCAAGGAACAGGCGGCGCGTACGCCGGAGCCTAAGGAAAAAGAGAAAGAAAAAGAAGCAAAACCTGCACGTGCACCAAGAGTAAAATAACAGAAGAAGAATGAATTTTGTACCCGGCCTTTTCAAATGGGAGGCCGGGTATCTTCAATCATCGCGTGATCTTGCTTATAAGTGAGAAAACGCAGTTATGAGGAGGAAGCTTCAATGAAAATGAAGACAGGCACGCGTATTGTTTTCACGGTTTATCTGATTGCGGTTATTGCGCTATGCGTATTTCTTTTAGGGATTTTGGCAGGATTGTTCCGGCCGGAGTCGCTGTCGGACTTTATCTATACGATGCAGAACGGAATGATATGGTATAAGGTGCTTTATGCGGTGATCGGCATTGTCGTTATCATCGTAAGCGTTATGCTTATGTTCTTTGGTCTGGGTAAAACAACACCCAAAACGGCGAAAGTTGCTGTGTTTGACAGCGGCAGTATTCTGATCACTGTCAAGGCAATCGAAGAGCTTGTGGAGCGATATGTCCGCGAGAAGAAGGAAATCAAAGGACTGAAAACGAATGTAGTTTCTTATGATGATGCGATTGATATCAATATTGATGTTTCCGTATTGCCGGACGTCGATATCCCCGAGGTCACGAAAGACCTGCAGGCGGGACTTGCGGAATATATCCAGAAGCATACGGGCATCACGGTAAAGCAGACAAAGATCATGGTGACCAGTTTGAAGGAAAATACGATCAAGGCATCCTGACGATCGGGAGGCATAAAAATGAAAGAAAAGTTTTTAGAGTGGCTGAACGAAAATAAAGGACTGTTCTGGGGAATTGTGATCGGTCTTGCGGTGGCGATATTGTTTTTGACCATAGGCTTTTGGGCAACGCTGCTGATCGCGATCTGTGTTGGGATCGGTGCTTTTTTGGGATCGAGGCCGGACATCCGCGCTTTGATCGGAGAATGGTTTTTGAATTTGTTCAACAAAAAGAATTAACAGGTGACAGAGGGGTATTAGATGAGCAGAAGGAGCGCACGCGAAGCAGCGATGAAGCTTTTGTATGAGTACAGTATTACGGATATTTTGAGCAAGGATACGATCGAGGAAGCGCCGGATGTACTGGAAGCGGACACGCTGGATGAAGACAATATGCGCTATATTGACGGCATAGTAGAGCAGTTCGTAGATAAGCGGGAGGAAATCGACGGTATTATTTCAGAAAACTCGCATTCTTGGAAGATCGAGCGTATCGCAAAGGTCGATCTGGCGATACTGCGGCTGGCCTTGTTTGAAATAATCTATCTGGGAACCCCGGCCAAGGTGACCGTAAATGAAGCGGTGGAGCTTGCCAAAAAGTATTCGGCTGACAAGTCGTACAAGTATATCAACGGGCTGCTGGGCGGATACCTGAAAAAAGGGGAAGCCTGATGGCGGTTTTTCTGGGAATCGACACGAGCTGCTATACGACCTCTGTCGCTTTGGCAGACGAAGAAAAAAACATAGTATGTAATTTAAAAATACCGCTTGAGGTTGCGCAGGGAGAAAAAGGCCTGCAGCAGTCTCAGGCTGTATTTCTTCATATCAGGAATTTGCGCACGATCTTTGAAGAAAACATTTTGGCGAAGCATGGTGATATTTCCGCTGTCTGCGTGAGCGCTACACCACGGCCGCAGGAGGGCTCGTACATGCCTGTATTCACGGTGAGCGCGATGGCGGGGGCGATGGCTGCGAGCGTGACGGGTGCTGCGCTTTTTGAAGTGACACACCAGCATGGGCATATTGCTGCAGCGCTGATCGGTAACAGGAAACCGGAAACTTTTTTGGCGGTGCATGTATCCGGCGGTACGACGGAGATAGTAAAGGTTGATTCCGGCAAAGGTGGATTCGATATTGAGGTCGCGGGCGCGACAAAGGACATTGCTGCGGGACAGGTGATAGACCGTCTCGGACAGATGCTTGATATGCCCTTCCCGGCAGGAAGGTATGTTGAGGAGTGTGCACAGCAAAGCACGGAAGAACTTGGATTCAAAATCAGCACTAGCGGGACAGATATGAATTTTTCGGGCGTGGAGGCGCAGATGGGTCGCGCACTGGAAACATATGACGCGGGGACGGTATGCGCTTCGGTATTGACGGCGGTCGGTAAAACGTTGGAAAAGGCAGTGAAAGAAGCAATAAAGGAAAACGGGATAGGCGATGTATTGTTTTTTGGCGGCGTGATGAGCAACAAAAGGATACGGGCATATTTATCGGAACGGATCCCGCAAGCGCAATTTGCTAAAATAGAATATTCGGCCGACAACGCGGCAGGGCTCGCAGTGTTGGCGATGGAGTACGCAAACAGATAAGGGGCATTGAGAACATAACATGAAAGGGGTAAGTAAGAATATGAGTGCACAAATCATCAGTGGGAAAGAGCTTTCGGCGGAGATCAGGGAGCAGCTTAAGGAACGTGTGAAGGAATTAAAAGCGAACAAGGGGATCACGCCGGGGCTGGCGGTCGTCCAGGTGGGCGACGACGGCGGTTCGACGATCTATGTAAATAATAAAGAAAAGGCATGTGCGGAAGTGGGGATATACTCTGAAGTAAACCGCCTCTCTGAAGAAACGACGCAGGAGGAGCTGCTTGCCCTAGTGGAGCAGTATAACAACAATCCAAAGATACACGGTTTGCTGGTGCAACTGCCGCTGCCGGGGCATATTGACGAAGATGAAGTTTTAAAGCGCATCAATCCGAAGAAGGATGTAGATGGCTTTCATGTGCAGAATGCAGGCAGCCTGTTTACAGGTTTGCCGGGGCTTGTGGCATGTACGCCCAAAGGGATCATCAAGCTGATCAAAAAAACGGGCATCGATATCACAGGAAAAAATGCTGTGGTGATCGGCAGGAGCAACATTGTTGGAAAACCTGTGGCGATCTTACTGCTCAACGAAAACGCTACGGTGACGATTTGTCATTCAAAAACGAAGGATTTGCCGGGTGTGTGTGCTCAGGCTGATATTTTGGTGGCGGCGATCGGCAGGCCGGACTTTGTGACAAAGGATTTTGTTAAGCCGGGCGCGGTGGTCATCGATGTGGGTACATCACGTGTGGACGGCAAGCTGAAAGGCGACGTCAAGTTTGACGAGGTGAGCGAGGTGGCGGGATATATCACGCCTGTGCCGGGCGGCGTTGGCCCGATGACGATAACGATGCTGATGGAAAACACGGTGGATGCAGGCGAACTATATGGATGAACTGGTACTGAGCGTAGGAGAACTGAATACCTACGTTGCCGATAAGCTCTCCGGCGATCCGTTTTTAGAAGAAATATGGGTCAAGGGGGAAGTGACAGACGTCAATATGCGCGCGAGTACGATCTATTTTGTGCTGCGCGACGAGCAGGCGGCGATCGACTGTATGCTGTTTGATTGTGAAGATGCACAGCGATATGCGGAGATCCTCGCGGAGGGGCAAACGGTATTGACGCGCGGCGATGTTTCTATTTATCGCAAAAACGGAAAGTACCGGCTGATCGTTCGCGAGCTGCAGATAGCGGGAATGGGTGAGCTTTATATGCGCTTTTTGCAGTTGAAGGAAAAACTGCAGAGAAAGGGCGTATTTGACGAAGGAAGGAAACGACCGATCCCAAAGTATCCCAAAAAGATCGGTATTGTGACCTCTGAACGGGGAGCCGTGATCCAGGATATCAAAAATATTGCGCAGCGCAGGAATCCGGCGGTAAAGCTGATGCTTTATCCGGTCAAGGTGCAGGGATCGGATGCGCCGCAAGAGATCGTGCGGGGCATGGAGTATTTCAATGAAAACACGGATGTGGATGTACTGATCGTCGGACGCGGCGGCGGAAGTGCGGAAGACCTGATGGCATTCAATGATGAAGAAGTCGTGATGGCGGTCTACCGCTCGCGTATTCCGGTGGTGAGCGCAGTCGGGCATGAAACGGACTATAGTCTTTGCGATATGGCGGCGGATATGCGAGCGCCAACGCCGTCTGCGGCGGCAGAGCTGACGATTCCGCTGGGCGACGAGATCGCGGGTAATCTTGCGTTGATTAGGGAAAATATCGAACGGCGATTTTGGGAATTGTTGGACAAAAAAGAAGAACAGATCAGTGATTATACACGACGGCTCAATAGAGAAGTGCTTGTTGCACGCGTCAGCGGGATGCAAGAAAAACTGCAAAATTATGATATGCAAAGCAAAACAGGAATAAAGCACCTTTATCATCGGCTCGTTTTGCAGTATAATAATTATAAGAACGCGATCGACAACTTAAGCCCTTTGAGTGCTTTTGAGCGCGGATACTCTGTCGCGATGCGTGGAGAGAACGAGATACGCAGTATTGGCGATGTTTCCGTAGGAGACGAGATCAGGGTGCTTTTGAAAGACGGCAGCATTTTGGCCGCAGTAAAAGATAAAGAGGTGCAGTAATGCCTGAAAAAGATTTGGAAGCCTATATTGAAGAATTGAAAGAGATTTCAGAAAAGATTTCGCAGGAGGACATCAAGTTAGCGGATGCTGTGACGCTTTACAAAAAAGGAGTTACCGCAGCTGACAAGGCGTCTAAACTGTTGAAAAAGTATGAAAGTGAACTTGAAATAATAAAAGAAAGCGAGATGGATTGAAATGGCTGATGTTGTTGGAAAGTACACAAATGAAA
>NZ_JAYFPU010000031.1:0-6996 GCF_034927525.1 Christensenella sp. | reverse complement strand
GAATCAGCATCAAATGGAAAATATTTATATATATTTTGGTTTTTGCTGCTATTATGATTTTATTGTTATGGTTGTTTCAGATCGTGTTTTTAAATGACTTTTACCAGTCGATCAAGAAGGGCGAGATCAGGGACGCCGCACAGGTGATCGAGCAGAACATTGATAATGAGGACATCGACACGTTAATCGAACGCATTTCGCACCAATATGACGTCTGTGTGCGCATTGCAGATGAAAATGGGGAGAACGTTTATACTTCGGACATTATGCCGGACTGTGTGATCCATAAAATGCCGGCCTTTGAATTCTCGATCCTAGCACAGGACACGCAGGAGAACGGCGGAAGTATGCTGCGGATATTACCGCAAAAGAAATTCTCCGGGAACGAATATGACGCGCGGCGCTTTATGGGAAATGTTCCGCCACCAGATAGCGGAATCACGGAAAGTATGATCTACACGAAGACGGTGACAGCAGCAGACGGACAAACAATGCTGCTGGCGCTTAACTCGGTGATCACGCCTGTGAATTCTACGGTGGAAACGCTGCGTGTACAGCTGATATACATTACGGTAATATTGATCGTATGCGCATTGGTCATTGCACTGATTATCGCAAAGCGCGTGTCGAACCCGATCATCAAGATCAACAAGGCCGCAAAAAAACTAGCAAAAGCGCAGTATGAAGTGAAATTTGACGGACACGGATACCGTGAGATCGCGGAGCTTGCCGCGACACTCAACTATGCCGCACACGAGCTTTCTAAGGTGGATAATCTGCGTAGGGAACTGATCGCGAACATTTCACATGATCTGCGTACGCCGCTCACGATGATCACCGGATATGCGGAAGTGATGCGCGATCTGCCGGGCGAAAATACGCCGGAGAATGTGCAAATCGTCATTGACGAGGCACAGAGGCTGACGACTCTCGTAAACGATGTAATGGATATTTCCAAGATGCAGTCTGGTGCACAGGAGTTGAGGATCGCGAAATTCAACCTGACGCAAATGATACGCGATATCTTGACGCGCTATACAAAGCTTGGAGAGCAGGAAGGCTATCATATCTCCTTTGAACAGGATGGGGAGGTAATGGTAGAAGCGGACGAAGCGCGGATCGGTCAGGTGGTATATAACCTGATCAATAATGCCATCACCTATGCAGGAGAGGGAAAGAATGTTGTTGTACGCCAGAGCGTAGAAGGGGATACTGTCAGGATAGAGGTATGTGACGACGGGGAAGGCATTGCCGAGGAGCAGCTTCCGTACATCTGGGAGCGCTATTATAAGGCAAGCAAAACGCACAAGCGTGCGGCTGTCGGCACAGGTCTTGGGCTTTCGATCGTGAAAGGGATACTTGATATGCACGGCGCTGAATATGGCGTGAGCAGTGCACAGGGGAGCGGCAGTACCTTCTGGTTTATATTGAAAATTAAGTGATTCTTAAGAAATGATGAGGCGGTTTGCATTGTGGCAGCCGCCTCTTTTGTTTTATAATAGGAGTATGAAAATAATAATTGTAGAAGACAACCACAAAATAAGAAACGAGCTGATGAGCTTCCTGCAACGATACGGATATCAGACCGCAGGAATGGAGCATTTCGGCACGGTGGTGCAGGATATTCTGCACGAAAAAGGCGATCTGCTGCTTCTTGACATCAATCTTCCGGAGGTGGACGGGTATTCGGTTTGCCGGGAGATCAGGAAAACGTCGGATATACCGATCATCATCGTGACAAGCCGGAATACGGAAATGGACGAGCTGATGAGCATAAATCTTGGTGCGGATGATTTTGTGACAAAGCCATATAATACACAGATACTTTTGGCGCGTATCAATTCTGTTCTCAAGCGCGTGAACAAGAGTGTTGAGAGAATCGACTGCGGATGCTTCGCGCTGAATTTGGCGCGCAGCGTGATTGAACTTGGACAAAAAGAGATCGAGATCACCAAAAATGAACTGCGTATCCTGAACACGCTGGCAACGCATCGTGGAAGCATCGTAACGCGCGAAGAACTGATGAAAGACCTGTGGAACGATAATATGTTTGTGGACGACAATACACTCAGCGTGAATGTCAATCGTCTGCGCAAGAAAATGGAAGAAGAAGGCCTTGCGGATGTGATCGAAACGAAACGTGGACAGGGGTATCTGCTGCGATGAAATTGAGTGATTATCTGAAGGACAAAGCACTGTTTCTGGTCTGCGATTGCCTGATCATCTGCGGGCTTCCGCTGCTGCTTGTGCTGCTGGCCGCGGATATTACGCTGATCTTATTTTTTGTTGTGGTATTGGCCGCAGGGACGATCGTGCCGCTGGTCGTGGACTACATGAGACGCAACCGCTTTTACAGCAGCCTGTTATCGCTTTTCGATTCTTTGGAAAACAAAAATCTGATCAGCGAAGTGATGGAAAAGCCGCCTGTGCGCGAAGGCATGTTTCTGTACGATATGCTGAAAACTGCAAACCGTGATATGCTGGAAAAGATCGCGGAATATCGTTATGCGCAGGAAGAATACCGCGAATATATTGAAATGTGGGTGCACGAGATCAAAACACCCCTTGCCGCCTCTAAGCTGGCGCTGGAAAACCACAAAGACTATGTCGCCACAGGGATCGAAGAAGATGTCGCAAAAATGGAAGAGCTTGTAGAACAGGTGTTGTTCTATTCGCGGAGCAATACGGTCGAAAAAGATTATATGCTGCGCAAAGCCGATGTGCAGGATATCGTTTTTTCGGTGGCGCGTAAAAATGCACAGTTGTTCATTGAAAAGCATATCCGGCTGGAAACGGATGTAGAAGGGCTTACGGTATTTACGGACGTCAAGTGGATCGAGTTTATATTGAACCAATTGATCGTGAATGCGATCAAATACAGTGATAAGAGTGATGCGTATGTCCGTGTGACAGGAGAAAAGCAAAAGGATCGTGTGATATTACAGATATCTGATAATGGCACGGGAATACCATCAAACGAGCTTGGACGGGTGTTTGACAAAGGGTTTACGGGCAGCAACGGGCGAAAGTCGGCACAGTCCACCGGGTTGGGGCTGTATCTTTGCAAAAAGCTTTGCATGAAGCTTGGACATGGCATCGGTATTAAGTCCCGAGAAGGCGAAGGAACGACGGTCACGATCGTTTTTCCCAAAAGCTCTATGATGATGACAACATGAAAAAAACCGCCAATGGCGGTTTTTTTTCTTCTATTTGACCTTACGCAATTGTCAGGCTGTCCTTTACCTGATCGAACAGGCTGGACGATTGGTCGAAATGTTCTGTACTGTCCTGTAGCTGCAGACAGTATATTTTCTTATCGGTGGCAACAAAGACTGTGCGTGCGGTAAATGCTTCACTGCCATCCTGCAGTGTTCCAGTGACGTCAAAGGACGCGGCAGGATAACCGTCGATCTCATAATAAACGGGCTGTGTTGCGCTCGACTCCTTCATAGAGCCTTTTAACGTTTGATTGATGTAGGTATCCACATTCCTTTTCAACTCCTGTGTGAGGTCGTCGCTGCGGTCTTCGTAGTGGTCGGCCTGTGTCATGATGATGTATGCGTTCTTATTTTCCGGATTGGAATAATAAAAGAGATAATTCCGCATGTCGGCAACATCGCTGAAATCTTCGAGCTTCCACGGATCCAAAAGCAGTGAATCGTCGATCTGTGCAGATGTGCTCTTTGCAGATGAAGCGGATGGCGAGGGGGAGGCAGCCGATTCGGATGGCGCCGCGGCTGCTTCTGTTGCAGGCACGGTGGAAGGCGGTGCGCTGCAAGCAGTCATCACAAAGGCAGAGAACACCAAAAGTAATGTTACAAAGGAAACGATTTTTCTCATGATTGACTCCATTCATATTGTAAGATTAGCAATAGTATAACAAAAAGGGAACGCGCAAACAAATGAATATTTCATGAATTGAATCGAAATAAGGAAAGAAACCACATAAAACAACAAAAACACAAAAAAGTAATTGACAACGACCGCCGGAACGATTAATATAAAAGTATCAAAACAACGCTGTTTTATGGCTAATCTGTAATGTTGTGGAATTTTTTGGAAAATAATTTTTTAAAATGTAAATAGGGATCAATCAAATGGATAAAAGCGCGATCAGGAAAATTGTTGAAACTGAAGTTGTTGCAAGGCTGATGGAGCAGACCGGCAGGCGTATTGTGCCTGCGGCGGTCTCTAACCGTCACATCCATTTGTCGCGCGGCCATGTTGAACAATTGTTTGGTGCAGGGCACCAGCTTACGCCCATCAAGCCGCTTTCGCAGCCGGGGCAGTTTGCATGTGAAGAAACGGTGACGATACAGGGACCCAAAGGGTCTATCGCGAAGGTGCGGGTACTGGGGCCGGAACGGCCGGATACGCAGATCGAGATATCTGCTACGGATTCATTTAAACTCGGCGTGCCTATTGTCGTGCATATGTCGGGCGAAGTACAAGGAACGCCGGGTTGTACGATCACAGGGCCCAAGGGGACGATAGAGATTGCGCACGGGCTGATGATCTCTAAGCGGCATCTGCATATTTCGTCGGAGCAGGCGCAGCAATATCGATTGAAAAACGGAGAGACGATCAAATTACGGTTTGGTGGATCCCGTCCTATGGTTTTTGAGGACGTGCTGGTGCGTGCCGGAAACGGACATGAACTGGAAGTGCATTTGGATATGGACGAGGCGAATGCCGCCTTGATCAAAAACGGCGATTATATGGAGATCGTGGAATAAATGGTGCAGACGGATAATTGGGACGAACTCGTTCGTTCCATCGTGGACAGTGTCTTAAATCGGATCGAGCGGGAACGACCTCGCGACGAACATGTCGTGGGGACGCTTGCGCTTTTTACGACGTATGTCCCGTCGCCCAAGACTGCAAATGAAAAGCTGGTCTCCTTATATGGAGAAGATATTGAGTGCGCACTCCACGAAGATGCGGATTTTGAACCCTTTGGATTGGAAGCGATGCGCATTGAAGATAAGAGTGATGAAAAGCTGTTGCTGCAAAAAGCTGCTTCTAAGGGACGGATCGTATTGGTTACGCCTAAGATCAACCTTTTGAAACGGATCGCGGACGGCGACGACGACGGATTCATCGAACACGTTATGCTGCGTTCGCTTTTGTGGGGCAGAAAGGTCTGCATTTTACTGGATTTTAACACACCCAAGTTCAAGCGGGGCACTTTTTTTGAGAAGATCGGCGATGTGATAGATTCGCTGACATCGATGGGAATACAGGTAGCGCAGTATGATTGCGCGGGTGAAAAGGAAGTTGCTACCCTTACGCTGGTAACGGAAAACGAGATAGAGCAGGCACGCAGAGATGGTAAGAATTCCGTTGTGTGTGCGGCGGATGCGATCGTCACGCCGCTTGCGCGCGAGCGGGCGGCAGAGCTTAATATCTCGATTGATCGATAGGAGAAAAACATGCTGATTGGCAGGGTAAAAGGAACGGTTGTCAGTACCAATAAGACGGATGCGCTTACCGGTTCGAAATTGTTGATCGTACAGCCGGTCGATATCGAGACGTTTGAAGAGAAGGGCGAGTATGTGATTTGTGTGGACGATGTGGGCGCGGGTGACGGAGATATCGTTATGTGTGCTTATGGCAGTTCGGCACGCCAGACGGATACGTCGAAGAAATATGCATCAGATTACAGCATTTACGGGATCGTGGATTATATCAACATCAAAGAGAAGCAGACATACGACAAAGCGAAGGATAATTACGATCCGAAACAAAAGGAGAAGGAATCATGCAATTAGCAAGAGTGGTCGGCAGCCTTGTCAGTACACGGAAATCCGATAAGCTGCACGGCATGAAAATATTGGTGGCCGTTCCTGTGGATATGGATACCTTCGAAGAAAAGGGAGCGCCATTTGTAACGATCGACGCGATCGGTGCGGGCGAAGGAGAAGTCGTGATGTGCGTGGGTGGAAGCTCGTCGCGCCAGACGGAGATGACAGAAGGAAAACCGGTCGATAATACGATCGTGGCGATCATTGACAGCGTAGACGTGCTGGGGCGGCGGTTGTTCGATAAGGCTGGAGATATGCGGCAAGAGGCTGAAAAACCGGAACCACAGGTGCGCGAAGAAGAAGTCGTCATGGTTGAAGAAGCAACCGTTGAAGCACATGAGATACCGCAAATAACCGAGGTGGCAGAGACGATCGTTGTTGAGAAGCCGGAAGCGGTGGCAGAGCGGGATAATTCGTTTGAACGGGTACGCGAATCGCGGCGGGAACGCAGTAAAAAGAAAAACAAGTAAGGATACATAAATCAGATTTGGATTGATAAGATAGAGAGGGTGTTTAAGGCATGGAGTATTCGGATGTTCAATTGAGAGACATGATCAAAGAGGCTGTGCAGCGCGCGTTGCAAGGGGTTGCGACACCTGCGTGTGGCTGTGAAGGAAGTTCTTTTGGGTCTGCATGGATGTTTGACGACGCAAACCAGGCGGTCGCGGCTGCCAAGGCTTCGCAGAAACAACTGGCGGAAATGACATTGGAAAAACGGGGGCTGCTGATCGCGGCAATGCGTCAGGCTTCCCTGAAAAACGCGGAATATCTTGCCAAGCTGGCAAACGAAGAAACCGGCTATGGCAGATATGAGCATAAAATCATGAAGAACAAACTGGCAGCGGAAAAAACGCCGGGGATCGAAGATTTAAGGCCGGTTGCCTTTACGGGCGACAACGGGATGACGCTGATCGAGGGCGCGCCGTTTGGCGTGATCGGCTCGATCACACCGTCAACAAACCCGACTTCCACAGTCATCAACAATTCGATCAGTATGATCGCTGCGGGCAATGCGGTCGTATACAATCCGCACCCGTCGGCAAAGCACGCTTCGCAGGAAACGATGCGTATCTTAAATGAAGCGATCGCGGCGGCAGGCGGCCCGCCGGCGCTTATTACGACGGTAAAAGAACCGTCGCTCGAATCCGGTAAGATCATCATGGAGCACAAGGATATACCGATCCTCTCCATC
>NZ_JAYFPU010000175.1:0-3762 GCF_034927525.1 Christensenella sp. | reverse complement strand
TCCACCGTAGCAGAAGCGTCGTCCGATGCCGCAGCCGATTCGCTCGGCGCTGCGCTCTGCGTGGCAGGTGCACCGCACCCGACTACCATTGCCCCCAGTAATGCAACACATAGTACAACCAACAAAACTTTGTTCATGTTCTTTCTCCTTTTCCCTCTCTATCTTTTCTTTTGCCTTTCGGCAAACTTTATTCTGTCTGAAAAATGGTAAAACAAATACACTGGCAACGTGCTTCTTCTGAAAAAAGCTCCTGCCCTGTTTCCTTATTGTTCAATTTTTTACTTTATGATTTTCCAACAAGTTGTGCTGTTTTCTTTTGCTATATGTAACTTAACATTTTGCAATACATGTGTCAACGCATTTTCAGTCGTTTTAACACAAACTTGTACTATAACAATGTGTTTTTCGTGCTAAACTTGTACTGTTAATTCCATATTTTTACATTTTTAACTGATTTTCTATAATTTCTCATAAAAACAATGACAGCTTTCGCCCAACCTGTTATTGTTTCCAAATTTCAATCATACAAAAAACGTCCCCTCGGCTTTGCCTGCCCGCGGGGACGTCCGTATATACATTCGTCCTGACAAAATCTAGTTGTCCTGTTTCCTATCTTATTTTGATGCCCACGATCTGCGAACCGCGCGTCCCGACGACAATGGTATTTTCAAATACCGCGGGCGAAGCCTCCACATTCGCACCAACGTTGATCCTGTCACATACCTTGCCCGTAAGGCCGTCTATCAGGAACACGTTGCCCTTGCTGTCACACTGCACGATGTAAGCCGTGCCGTCCTGCGCGTACACCGCCACAGGCGAGCTCCACGCATATGCCTTCATATCAAACACCCAGCGTTCCTCGCCCGTCTTTTTGTCGAGTGCGACCAGTATGCCGCTCGGTTTATACGGCATGCGAGCCACCGGAACGATCAGCAGGTCAGAAATGCTGCCCTTGCCGAGCACAGGCGTTGCCTGTACGCCGCCCGATACGCCATACACGGTATGCACATCGTACGGCTTCTCCCACACGATCTCACCGTTGATCGCATTCATTTTAAAGATGGATATTTTCCCAGTATTTGTCGCGTTGCTCTTTTGCCAGTGCAGTGACGGCGCAACGTACAGATATTTGCTTCCGTCCGCTTCCTCCTCAAATACGGGGGAGGCGTTGGTATCGTCCAATGTATCCTGCGTCCATACAAGCTGCATGGTATTTAGATCCATACACATCATATTGCCGCCGTTGTCCGCGATATACATATACTGTTTCCAGATGACGGCACTGTCCTCCATGCCCCACCAGTAGCTTTCCTCACTCGTACGGTCTGTATTGTACGTCCATTTGACCATCTCCGACGGGTCGATGGAAAGCTTGCCTGTTTCATTGTCAAATTTGGTATTTAATCTCATCGAATAGATGATCGCGTTTTCCCCCGGGTAAAACAATGTGTCCGTCTGTGCGTGCACAAGCGCCGAACTGTCGTATCCGTGGAAAATCCGCGGCGAAAACGGGTCCTTCGCCCCCAACTCATACATCTTGTCAAAATTGGTCAGGCTGCAAAAAAACGCGCGCGCATACCCTGCCTCGCCATAAGAGTCGGGCAGCGAGTCTCCCGCGCCCGCAAACAGCATGGGGATACCGCGCGGGTCGATCGCGCCCGCACCCTTAAAGGGCAGGCCAAGCGTCAGCGTATCGCGCGTAGGTGTGCCGTCCTCGATATCGATAAAATAGACGTTTCCGTCCATCGTCGCATAGATCGCCTCAACAAGCCCTTCTTTTTCCTTTTTGTCAGGGTACAGGTTCATGACCTTGCGCGTCTGCTCGTCCCAGCGCACGATCATCGGCTGTCCTGTCCATCCGCTGCCCGACCACACAGCCGAGCCCTTGCCCTTGCTGATATCGCTCTTTTCCAAAAAGCCCGTGCCGATGTGCCAATAGTCGGGATCTAATTTTCTTTCCCTGATCACAGGGTTGCCATAGCTGGCTGTGTCCCTGTAGTTGTTGCCGCGGAACGTGACGATGCCTTCAAGACCGGTGTATTCGTCGCCCTCGCCAAAATTGACGGGCTTCTCCCGCATATAAGAATCCACAGGCACCTCTTTGCCATCCACCGACAGCCGCGTTACAAAGCCCATGTTTTCAGGCTTCGTATCCTGCGTTGCGTATGGTTTGTCTCCGTCCGCGTCCTTTTGCGCCTCAGGATGATAGCTTGCCTGCATGCTGCCACGCGTTTTTTTCCCGTAGCGACGGTTTTTCACATAGATTCCGCCCGCTATGATAAGGATTGCCAATATTATAAGAACGATGATCCACACCATATCCGTTTCCTGCCTTTATCCATATTATGATCACTGCATTTCATTATATAATGATACCCCCAAAAGTTCAAACCGAACGTCCTTTTCCCCAGATGATTTTTTCTTCCTATTTAATTGCGACTTTAATTGACATAACAAGTATTGTGCAGTAGTATAGATATGGTTTTGAAAAACCATAAATAAAATCAATAAGTATGCGGGATTTTAATGAAGACGGCTTGTCCGGCATACTGATTTTGAGGGGGCAGTTTTTTGACGATTCTTGCATTTTTGATTTTAGTTCCTTTTGCGGCGGCGCTTGTATTGGCGTTCATGCGCAAAGGGACTCCTGTGCGCAGGGTCAGCCTGTTCGTGTTCTGCGGCGTTATCGTAGCCGCAGTTATTTATTTTGTGGCGCAAAGTTTGTCCATCGGGCATACCGTGTCCTACCTGCCGGAAACGCAATCTCTTGATATGCTGATTTTGGTGATCGAATGGGTGCTGATGGGCGTGATCTGTTATTACAGCTTCCGCTATAAAAAGTATTACTGCGCGATCCTGTCCGTTGTCCAGACGCTGCTCATCACGTGGCTGGAGCTAAGCGGTCAAAACAACCAGATACAACCGGTCGCGCACATCTTTTCTGATAACCTGACCATTATAATGTGTCTTATCATCGGCGTGGTCGGCTGCCTCATCTGTGTATACGCGATGGGCTACATGAAGGACTACAAGGCACACCATTCCGAATATAAGGACAGGCGCTCGTTCTTCTTCGCTATGCTTTTCGTATTTTTGGGCGCGATGTTCGGTCTCGTGTTCTCCAACAACCTTACATGGATGTATTTCTTCTGGGAGATCACAAGCATCTGTTCTTTCCTGCTCATCGGTTACAATCAGACAGAGGAAGCAGTCAAAAACTCCTTCAAAGCACTGTGGATGAACCTTTTAGGTGGCTTAGGCTTTGCCATTGCCATCGTTTATTGCGCATTGCAGCTGCAAATCGCCGACTTGCAGAGCCTTGTCATTCTCGGCTCCAATGTCACGTTTGCCATCATTCCAGTCATCCTGCTTGCGTTTGCAGGGCTCACAAAAAGCGCGCAGCTCCCGTTTTCGGGCTGGCTGCTGGGTGCGATGGTCGCGCCCACGCCCACAAGCGCCCTGCTGCATTCCGCAACGATGGTAAAGGCCGGCGTCTTTTTATTGCTGCGATTATCCCCCGCCCTGTTTGGCAACCTTGCGGGGCTACTTGTCACTACGATAGGAGGCTTCACCTTCTTTGTCACTTCTCTGCTCGCCATTTCTCAAAGCGACGGCAAAAAGGTGCTCGCCTATTCCACCGTGTCGAATCTGGGCCTCATCACGGCCTGCGCGGGCGTGGGTATGTACGAAGCCGTGTGGGCGGGTATCTTACTGATGATCTTCCACGCGGTCTCCAAGTCTTTGATGTTCCTGTCGGTGGGC
>NZ_JAYFPU010000072.1:0-6512 GCF_034927525.1 Christensenella sp. | reverse complement strand
ATGGTGCGTTTTATAAGCAGGGCAACCTTGCGCCCGTATACTTTGAGATTTTCAAAGCGCACAGCAATATCGAAGATGGATCGCTGGACTTTACTGGCGCGGGGGATTCATTCGGAGCGGGATTCATGGCTTCGTACAGTGAATTTCAGGATATCCCGAAAGCGATCGTAAACGGCAGCGCAACAGCGTCGCTCGTCATCGAAAACACAGGAGGCTGCATTGCGCAGCGTATGCCGTCACAGGCGAGAGTAGAAGAACGGATCAAAACTGGAAAATAATAAAGGAGTGAGATTATGAACAAGATTGGTGTTGGAATCATTGGTGCAGGGTCGATCGCGGAAATCGGGCATTGCCCGTCTATACAGGCGATCCCGCAGGCAGAGCTTGCCGCGATTTGTGATACGGATCCCGAAGTCATGGCAAAAATGACAAAAAAATGGGAGCCTAAAAAGTCCTATTCCAATTATGAGGATATGCTGGCGGATAAGAACGTACAGGTGGTGATCGTTGGTTCGCCGAACAGGTATCACGCGCAGCAGGCCATCGACGCGATGCGCGCGAAAAAACATGTGATCGTGGAAAAGCCGTTTGCATGTACGCACGCGGAAGCATGGAAAATGGTGGACGTATGCAAGCAGGAGGGCGTTTTCCTGATGGCGGGCACCAACCAACGCTTCTGGGAGCAGAACCAGATCGCGCGCCAGCTGATCGACGACGGGTTTATCGGCCAGCCGATGATGGGGCGGTCATCCCTGCACGAGGGCTGGAGCCTGTATCATGAACAGTTATCGTTTACGCAGTTTCGCGCAGACCCTGACGAAGCGGGCGCGGGTGCGCTGTTTGACCTCGGCGCGCACAGGGCGGATTTGCTGATGTACCTGATGGGAAGCAAGCCGAAGCGCGTGATGGGTATTGTGAAACGGCTGGTCACACCGGAGGAATACACGAAGCTTGACGACTCGTTCTGGATATTGATCGAGTTTGAAAACGGCGCGACAGGCTGCATCAGCGGAGATCGCTATTCGCCGGCGGTTTCGAATATTTCTGAAATTTACGGCTCAGAGGGTACGATCTTTACCGGATCGGAGGCGACGAACCCGTTCCAGAGCGCACCGCTTGCGGTCTACACTGATAAAGAATTCCGGCAAGATCAGTTACCGGAGATCGTGAGGGAATATCGTTATCCGCAGCTTTTCTGGTCAGAAGACATCATGCAGCCAAGTGGCAATGTGCCCAAACGCTGGGTACCGATCTATCCCGAACGCGGATGGGCATATAAGAGTATGCTGCAGCACTTTATCGAGTGCATAGAAAAGGACGTCGCGCCGTCGCTGACGCCGGAGGCAAGCGCTCTCGTAACGGATGTTTTGGTGGGCGCTTACCAGTCCATGAAAACAAATTCATGGGTAGACCTTCCTTTGAAGGAAAATTATATTGTACCAAATTATAACGCGCCGGAATGCAAATGATCCGGCATGACGAATGCTCGAAAGGGCAATAGTACGCATGTTCTTTCACTTCCTATAACGATAGTGTTTTGTGCCGCGGCCCTGTGGTCGCGGCACGGGGCACGATCATCTGCAACGATCTACATCACGACAAACAGAATATTTGAACACGCTTTGTTTTGGAATAAAAATTTGCTGTTAGGCAAATTGCATATCTATGCAAATATATTATCTAGGAGGGAAAAAATGAAAAAGATTATCTCTATGGTACTGGTATGTATTCTCGCATGTATGCTCTTCGCAGGCTGTAGCGCACCTGCAACACAAAGCTCCGCAGCGCCGTCCGAATCGGCCGCGACGCAGGGTTCCGCCGCTCCGGAAGCTTCGCAGTCGGCTGGGGCTGACGAAAGCGCAGCGCCGGCGGCCGACATCACGATCGGGTATTCGTTCCCGACGAAGAACAACGAGTTCTGGGGGAACGCGCTTGCATATGTCAATCAGGCGGCGGATGAACTCGGCTTTAAGGTAAACGCGGTCGACGCAAACAATGAACAGGAAAAACAGGTGAATGACGTGAATAATCTGCTTTCCTCAGGCATCAACGGACTGGTTTTAGGGCCACAGGACGCGTCTGTTGTACCGGGCATCCTCGACGCTTGTAAGGCAAAAAATGTTCCGGTCATTATCATTGACCGCTGGCCGGGGGACGAGCTTAAGGCCGGGGAAGATTATGTCGCGTTCATTGGGCCGAACGACGAGCAGGCCGGTTATGATATTGCGATGTCCCTCATTGACGGCGGTGCTAAAAAGATCGTCGGGATTGGCGGCTATCAGGGAACGTCCGTTGCGGAAGGACGCAAGGCGGGTCTTGACAAAGCGCTGAAAGAGCATCCGGAGGTAGAGCTTCTCCAGTTTGTATACGCCGGTGAAAACATGGACGATGGCGACGAAGCGATCCGTAACCTGCTGCAGGCGCATCCTGACCTTGACGGCGTGTGGTGCTACAACGATTCTCTCGCGCTTGCCTCTGTCAATGTATTAAAAGAACAGGGTACGATCGATAAGGTGAAGGTAGGCGGCATGGATCTGCTGCAGCCTGCGATCGATTCGATGAAAGCGAACGAGCTGTGGTTCTCGACCGGCGGGCATTATATGCAGGCGGCGGACGCGGCGGTCATTCTGTACGACTACATCAACGGTCACAAGCTGACAACTGATCCCGTGATCAAGATCAACCTGCTTGCGGTCTCTCAGGAGAATATGGACAAGTACGAAGCAAAATACGGCGAAGGCAAAACGCCGATCGTCTGGAAAGACCTTTCTATGACCTATACGCCCGACGCACAGCAGAACTTTGACCTGTCGCTCGACTAAATTGAATGTACGGATCATGGTGCGGGACAACCCGCACCATGATCCGTAAAAAAAGTTATAGGAAAAGTTTTTGATATGTCACTCATTGGGAGGGATTATTTTGGAACCTGTAATCGTTTTTAAAGGAATCAAGAAGTATTTCCCCGGGACAAAAGCCCTTGACTGGAACGAACAAGATGAAATGAAAGTGATGCCGGGGCAGATACACGGCCTGGTGGGCGAAAACGGCGCGGGAAAATCGACATTGTTCCAGATACTAATGGGCATTTATACACGGACAGAGGGAACGATATTATTTGATGGGAAGCCCTTCACCGCAAAAGATGCGCTGGATGCGGAGGAAGCGGGGATATCCATCATCATGCAGCAGCCGAACTTTGTATATAACCTTTCAGTCGCGGAAAATATTTTCCTTGGTATGGACAAACAGTTTAAAAACAAGGTCGGGCTGATCGACTGGAAGCGCCAAAATGATGCTGCGCGCAAGGTGTTAAGCAAGGTCGGCTACGACCATATCGATCCGACGGCTATCATGTCTCAGCTTGGGTTTGAAGAAAGAAAACAAGTGGAAATAGCGCGTGCGCTGTCGTCCGACCCAAAGGTGTTGCTGGTGGATGAAACATCGGCGGCGATCTCCAAAGAATCGGTAGAAAATCTTTACACGTTGCTGCGTAAGCAGCGCGACAAGGGTATGGCGATCATCTATATATCGCATTTTATCGACGAGGTATACGAGCTGTGCGACCGCGTCACGATCATGCGCGACGGAAAGTATATCACCGATATGCAGGTAAAAGAAACGACGCCGGACATGATCATCTCTAAAATGGTCGGACGCGATGTCTCGATGGAATCTTACCGCAGCGACGACAACAGTTCTCGCGCAGGGGAGATGCTGCGGGTCGATAAGCTGAGCAAGGAAGGCGCGTTTGAAGACATCAGCCTGAATGTGCACGCGGGCGAGATCGTAGGAATCGCCGGCATCGGCGGATGCGGCTCGGATGACTTTGGCAAGGCATTGTTCGGTTATGAAAAAGTAAGCGGCGGAAGTATTACATATAAAGGAAAGAAAGTCGTCATCAAAAGTCCTTCGGAAGCACTCAGGCAAAAGATAGGATATATTCCAAAGGACAGGGACAGGGAAGGGCTTGTGCTCAAATACAATGTGACAATGAATATTTCTGCGGCAAACCTGCCGAACGTCACAAAAAAAGGCATGATCGATCAAAAGGGCGAACGGAGGTCGGCGCAGGAATTTGTGCATAAATTCAAGGTAAAGACACCGTCCATCGATACAAACGTGCAGGACTTATCGGGCGGTAACCGTCAGAAGGTGGCTATCGCAAAATGGATCGCCAACGACTCTGATCTGCTCATCGTGAATTCGCCGACGCGCGGTGTAGACATCGGCGCAAAGTATGAAATATACCACATACTGGAAGAATTGAAAAACAAGGGAAAAGCGATTCTGCTGATTTCGGACGAACTGCCCGAGCTTCTTGGCATGAGCGACAGAATCTATTGCTTTAAAAAGGGAAGCGTCTCCGCGGAATTTGACCGTGGCATTGATTTCACAGAAGAAACCGTTATTTCGGCAATGGTATAAGGAAAGGAAGGATCAGAAAAATGGAACAGGCATCCGCAATGAAAAAAGCATCCGTCAAGAGCTTTATGAAAAAGAACATCTCGTTTGCAGCGTTTATTATTTTATTCGTCTTTTTTGCAATTACGGCGCAGGGAAAATTCCTGTCGGGGGATAACCTTCTGACGATCGTCGGTTCGTCTATGGATTTGCTGATCATCGCGCTGGGCGCTACGTTCATCATCCTGATGGGCAGCATAGATCTGTCGTGTGGGTCGATTCTCAGCCTGTGCGGCGTCATCGCGGCGATGACGCTGCAGGCAACGAACAATACTGTCGTTGCGATCTTAGCGGCGATCGGTATCAGCCTGGTCTGCTATTTTGTGATGGGCTTTGCGTTTACAAAGATGAAGGTACCAAGCTTTATTGCAACGCTTGGTATGCTATCCATTGCACGTGCTGTCGTTACAATGATAAGCGGCGGAACAGTCATTATGATTCCGTTTGAAAGTCCGTTCAAACAGTATATCGGATTGCAGCCGTGGCTTGTCATCATCGGCATTGCTGCTTTTGTGATCGTATTGGTCATCGAGCGGTATACGCTTTTTGGCAGATATACGCGGTTGATCGGTGGAGATGAAATTGTCGCGAAGTTGTCGGGTATCAAGGTTGATAAACATAAAATGATGGTATTTTTGTTCGCGGGGGTAATGACGGCACTGGGTGGCGTGGTGATGGCATCAAGGATCGGGTCGGGATCGCCTGCGGTAGGACAGGGCTACGAATTGAATGTCATTTCGGCTGTCGTACTAGGCGGAACATCTCAACAGGGCGGTATCGGCGGTGTGAAGGGAACCATCATCGGCGCGCTGACTCTGGGAATGCTGGCGAACGGGCTGGTGCTTCTTGGCATGCCGTCCGAGGTACAGATGCTCGTAAAGGGCGCGGTGCTGATCTTGGCGGTATTTATCTCAATGGAACGCACGCCAAATATGGTAATCAGATAAACGGGAGAAAATAATATGAATAATATCATTGAAGAATGTAAGGGAAAAATCAAGGCGGAAGCGGACGCGCTTTATACGGTGGCAGAACAGGTAGACAGCTCGTATGTGGAAGCGATCGACGCGATCATGAACAGCAAAGGCAGGCTTATCATCACCGGGCTTGGAAAGACGGGTCATATCGGCAAAAAGATCGCGGCTTCGTTTGCAAGCCTCGGTATTCCTGCTTATTTTGTGCATAGCTGCGAGTCGCTGCATGGGGACATGGGCATGATCACAAAAAAAGATGTGGTGATCATGCTTTCCAACAGCGGGAAATCGCAGGAAATACTCAATATGTTGCCGCCCTTAAAAATCATCGGTGCGACGACGATCTCTATCACCAAGGGTAAAGATACGCCGCTTGCGCAGGGGACGGACATCGCGATCTGCGCAAATGCGGGCAGCGAGATCGACCATATGGGTCTCGCGCCCACAACAAGCTCGACTGCCGCGCTCGCGGTGGGAGATGCGCTTGCAACGGTGATCAGTGCGCTGAAGGGGTTCAGGAAAGAAGATTTTGCACTTTCGCATCCCGGAGGGGCGCTTGGGCAAAAGCTTTTAAAAGAATATCAGGAGCGCGTGAACAAGGCGTAGAATTGTGCTATACTGGTATGGAATTTTGTTTTTAGGGAGAAATAAATGCAAGCACATCTTTTTGACGAATATGAGGCAGTGGTGTTTGACCTTGACGGCGTGATCATCAACAGCGAGCCGATCCACATGGATATCATGAATGACATCGTAGTCCGCTATGGCGACGCGATCGAACTGGAAGACTATAACAAGAATTTTGTTGGCAAGTGCGAACAGGATTGCTGGGGAGAGATCAAGCGCAGATACAAGATACCCTGCCCGACAGATGAACTGATTGCACAGTATCTTGACGGTATCGCGCGTTATTTTGAAACAACGACAAACCCGCCTGTACTGCCGTGGGTCAAGGAACTGGTTGGGGAGATACGTGAACGGGGAATGAAGGTTGCCGTCGCATCGTCTTCTTCCAAAAAAAATATTGCGCTGTCCCTCGACAGCGCGGGCATCAGGCATTGTTTTGACGCACTT
>NZ_JAYFPU010000079.1:0-12806 GCF_034927525.1 Christensenella sp. | reverse complement strand
AGGCTTCCGCCTAACAATCGACGATTTCGGCACAGGCTATTCTTCTCTCAACCTGCTGCGTACGATGCCCGTCGACGTGATCAAGCTCGACAAACGTTTCTTTACGCAGCGCCTCGACAGTGACCGCGAAAAGATTGTCATTTCGAGTATTGAGGACATGGCGCGCAAGTTGGAGATCACTGTTGTTGCCGAGGGTGTAGAGACCACGGCACAGGCGGATTTCTTAAAGAAGATCGGCTATGATATTATCGTACAGGGCTTTTTGTATGCGCGCCCCATGCCGGAAGATGAGTTTTCCGCGCTTCTTGATGCACTTGGTAAGAGCCTGCCCGAGCCAGACAAGGATTAACAATAATTTTGGCTTTTGTGCAAGACATTTGGAGCTTTCCTCGCGAAAGCTTCTTTTTTCATGCAAAAACAAGCATTTTGTGCTATACTGAAATAGTATGGAGAGGTATTTATGAAAATCAATTTATCTGACGGGAGCTCGATCCAAATCACAGTCAGCAAAAAGACGATGAAAAATATCCGGCTGCGCGTATGTCGCGACGGCCGTGTTTGTGTGAGCGCGCCTTACGGAACAGCGGAATCCCGCATCTATGAATTCGTCAATTCCAAAAAAGGATGGATCGAAAGCCATATCCGTAATTTCCAGAAAGCTGAGAATCCGAATACAATGCAGTTTTTGGGCAGTGAATACGCCTTTGAGGTCGTAAAAGACCGCCGTACGGGCGTTGCTTTGAACGGCAACAATATTACGGTTTTTTGTACCGATCCGGGGAAGCATAAGGAAGTCGTTGAAACATGGTGGAAGCAGCAGGCTGCCGAAATGTTTTCGACGTTTGTTGATAAGTGGTATCCTCTTGTGTGCGGTGAGGAAGACGACCGCAAGCCGCTTGTAAAGGTGCGCAAGATGCAGACATTATGGGGTAGCTGTACCAGCAGCGAACGTACGATCCGTCTGAATTATTATTTGATGTGCGCCTCTGCAGACTGTATTGAATATGTCGTATTGCATGAGCTCATTCATCTGATCCATCCCAACCACGGGCCGGAGTTTCGTTCTTTCCTTGCGGCAAATATGCCCGACTGGAAGGAGCGTAAGGCAAAGCTTGAACAAGAATGTTCTGGTTTGCGCATGGCCTGACATCTCTTTTTCTGTGTTTTTTGCTTGACATTTTTATGAAAAATCTATATAATAATTTTTGCGCGTTACGGACGCGGCACTTAAGCGGGCGTGGCGGAATTGGCAGACGCGCTAGACTTAGGATCTAGTGCCTTAGGCGTGAAGGTTCAAGTCCTTTCGCCCGCACCAAGTTTAAAATAGTACCATGCGGGAGTGGCTCAGTGGTAGAGCGTCGCCTTGCCAAGGCGAATGTCGCGAGTTCGAATCTCGTCTTCCGCTCCATTGTTACAAAACCCACTTAGTTGGGCTTTGCGGGTGTAGCTCAGTGGTAGAGCACCGGCTTCCCAAGCCGGCTATGTGGGTTCGATTCCCATCACCCGCTCCATACCGGGTTGCGGTCGCTCCGCTCCCTTCGCGAAAGAAGTTGCACTTCTCTCGCGGGCTCTCTTGGCTCAAGGTTGTTTTCCATCGCGTTGTCGCTCGGAAAACCGATGGCTTCCTGACGAACGTACCGTGCAAGAGATCGTTCCTTTTATACATGCGGGTGTGGCTCAATGGTAGAGCTCCAGCCTTCCAAGCTGGCTGCGTGGGTTCGATTCCCATCACCCGCTCCATCGTTCCAACGCATGTGCACCCTTAGCTCAGTTGGCTAGAGCACCTGACTCTTAATCAGGGTGTCCAGGGTTCGAATCCCTGAGGGTGTACCAAAAACTCCCCGTAACCATATGGTTACGGGGAGTTTTGTTTTGAATCGAATTGGTTATTTTTTCTCCAGCAATTCGATACGGGTCGTTAAAACATCAATCTGTTTTTGCTGCATCTGGCATAATTTGATAATTGGCGCGGTAAGAGAAGCGTAATCAAGCCCTTGTATTTTTCCTTCTATATCCTTAGATACCAGATTGGGAAATAGTTCATACATTTCTTCTGCGACCAATCCAATCCTACGTTGCCCATCTTCAACACATAACGGAAGAAATGAAACCGGTCTTGCGTCAAGCAGCTTATACGCATCTTTTTCTTCCATGTCTTCGATGTCCCGTTTGTATCGCTTGGATGATTGTTGATTGAATTTTTCAGCATATATGGGTTTCCAAGTATTATCCAACCCCTTACTGTAAAATCCATGGGTAGCAAAAGAGCAAAGCACGCCGTATGCATCCGCACCTAATTCCGCCCCCCCCTGCCTGACCCGTAAACCGCAATCTATGAGCTACGAGGTTTTCCACCCCTATTTCTACAGCGTTCGTCGCAAACGAAGGTCCGTTTACCTTTCCAGAAAAATGCCCTCCCACTTTTGGCATCGCATTGTTTGCAATATTCTGTACCTTTACGACAGCCTCCATACAAGTATCGACTTCATCCGTCACCGCCTTCTGGCTCATCACATCCGTCACGGAAGCTCCCGTTTTCTGCTCCACATTGGGCAGCCCGACGATCATACTTGTAGGATGAGTCGCAGGATGTTCATATTTGTTTGCCCCCGCTTCGATCCCCTCAAGCTTTGCCTTTTCCTCACTCGTGTAATCATTTGAGGAAAGCCCTTTGCCGTCTATCGTGTCGACCTTGCCCGCAAGCCCCACGATCGCCTCACTTGCCTTGCCCATTGCGCTGTTCGCCGTTGTGCGTATCGCTGCCACATCGTCTGC
The DNA here is from genome assembly GCF_034927525.1 of Christensenella sp. Taxonomy (NCBI): domain Bacteria; kingdom Bacillati; phylum Bacillota; class Clostridia; order Christensenellales; family Christensenellaceae; genus Christensenella; species Christensenella sp. The sequence goes on along the minus strand of NZ_JAYFPU010000079.1, from coordinate 10,031 downwards.
ATCCAACAAGATTTTCCTGTCCTCATTCGTCAGTTTTTCTGCAAATAACGCATATTCCGTTTCATATGCCTGATTTACTACCCCAGGATTTTCCTTCAAACAATAGTCTGCTTTCTTCATATACTGATCTGTTCCGCGCTCCAGCTTCCCGATCGCCTGATTGACGTTGTCGGTTGCCAGCACCGCACCCGTCTCTACTGGTTTTGTGTAATTTTCAAGAACGACATCCTCCCCTGAAATGATCGTTGCCCTTGTTTCTTCGTTGCTCATTTCTTTTCTCCTTTTCATTGTTTTCACCCTGCGGACATCTTACCGCCGCTTTATTTGATTTAATCCTTCCACCATGCTTGTGATCGTGCCGTTGCCACCGAGGCTGTATTAATAAATCTCGGCGTCGAGCCCAATCTGGCGCGCCCCAAGCGTGTCGATCAAATATGATGTACTGTACGTTGTGTTTGCCCACGTTGTGCCCGGCTCAACCTCCACCACCACCAAATGCTTATCTCGCGTATATGCCGTATTTGAATATGTAACATCACGAATAAGCCAACTGCCGCTGACTCCCGCCCTTGGCAATGATGTCATTAGTCTTCCCCAACTATTTGTCAGATTTGTTCCGTGTCTTACAACCAGAGGAATCGTCGCGCGCAGTGGTCTTCGTGCCGGGATGAGTAGTGATGCTTTGTTCTCAATTGTTGTCCGTATGTTATGTACCCCCCACGCCGTATTGGTGTTCTGTTCCGCTAATATGGCGTAGTACCGCTCAGCTTCCCAAAACTGTGATCCCATGTCGATATCGTAGATGCCAAAATCGTATGCGGCGTTCTTCCCATAAAACCATGCGAAATAAAATATCTTTACGTCTGATGCTCCCGATGCATTGATTTCTATTTCAAAATTCAGATAATCGTTTCCCGCGCTTATGTTTATGCCATTGTCTTTGTGTACAGTATTCCCACAAAAAGTTGCTGTGAAAATTTTTTCTGTTCCGTCGCCCTGAAAAACAGTCGAGGCTTCCACATCATTTGCGGCAAAAATACGCATAGTGCAATTTTGCGGGATCAGCGCTTTTACAACAACCGTCTTTTCGGATACTTCTTTCCATGGCTTAAACTGCCCCAACCGATAACTACCTGCCCCGGTTGTCTTGATGTTCATGCCATTAAGGATATTTGACGAATGCTCGTAGCCAGCTATAGTCGGCGCTATGCGCTCGATTGATTCTATCGAGCCTGCCGTCAGTGCGCTGCCACATATATTCCTCATATACCATCGATCAGCAGTATACGTCATTGCGTCTCCCACAGGCAACGAAAAATCGGACCATCTGCGCCAAATATTGAAGAACGGATTGTCACTAATACACCTGTTGTTTAAGCGTGGTAGCCCGTCGATCATTCCTGCCGGATGGCTTTGCGGATGCACGTATTTGTTTGCCTCTGCTTCGATGCCCACAAGCTTCGCTTTCTCCTCACTGGTGTAATCATTCGCAGAAAGCCCCTTGCCGTCTATCGTGTCGACCTTTCCCGCAAGCCCCACCTGTGCAGCCTCTGCCGTCCTCTTTGCCTGATCTGCCTTTGTATAAGCATCCCCTGCGACGATCCTTGCTTCGCTACCAATCCCTAACGCACCATCCGCTTTATCCAGTGCTTTATTCGCTGTTTCCTGTGCCTGTAATGCGCTTGTCTGCGCATTGATCGCTGTTTTCTGCACATTTTCCAAATCAGTCTTCTGCGCAAAATCCAGCGCATTTTTCCCTCCTAATTTGAATGCATTTGTAGCGTCTTCCGCAAGCTTGGCCACGCTTGCCAGTTTCACCATACTTCCATCTGCAGCATAGTCCGATTTTTTCATATATTCGTCCATTGCTGCTGCCTCCTCTGTTGCCATCGCTTCTCTTGTTTCCTCTTTGCTCATTGTTTCTTCTCCCTTTTTTATTAAATAGATTTTGGTTTCTTATAGTGCGTCGATCTCTTCTTGTGTGCAGATTTCCCTGTTCCATTTTCCCACGCAGCCATATGCCTCATCCACGCTTCATTTTGTTCAATACCTGCACCATTCCTGTGATCGTACCGTTTCCGCCCAAATTGTGGTACACCTCGTACATATCGTTCACATTTTCCAGGTTATACAAATGCACATATCCCCTGTCTGTGCACTTATCACATTCCTGTATGATATGTGTGCGCAAAAGCGCAACGAGGCCCGCTTTAATGGCTGTCTCTTCGTCCTTTGCTTTTTTGGCGCGCTTTGCAAACGTACCACACAAAAAACCAAGCAGACCCGTGGCTGCTGCAAACAACGCGCCGACCGCCTGCTCTGTGATGAGTTCCCCTATGATGTCCATGTCCTTACTCCTTCGGTTTCTTATACTCCATCGCCTGCTCACTGTCAGAAAGACCCTTCGTCGTCGGATCACTGAGCACACCAATGAACGAAAGCACCGCCATTACCACTGTTCCGATCAAAAACGGATTGGTGAAAAACTGGCCGAGTATGTTCCCTATGCTCTCCCACGTCGTCATATCCGCATACGAAAGACCGTAGTACGCCAACACCGGCGATGCGATCACGCCCAGTATTCCGATCCAAAACTGCGGGCTTTTTACCCGTACCTTCCAATTAATTTTTTTCATTTTCATTCCCCTTTCATCCTTGCCACAAAACAGCCCATGTCTTTTGCCCGACAACGCCATCCGCGCCCGCGCTACCGAGGTCATACCCCTCCGCAATACGCGCGCGCTGAAACCTGATCACTGCCACCCGCGTTTTTTCGCCATATAGCCCGTCAATACTACCCGGCTGCGCCTTGTGATATGCAAGCCGATTCTGCGCCGCCTGCACGTCCCCGCCGCGCATCAGCGGAGACACCATCTTTAAGTTGCGCTTTAGCTCAGGAACATTTGTTTCGGGCTTCGTTGCCTGTGCTTCTTCTTCGCGGCTGCCGGACACATATTCCCGCACCTCGTCCAGCGGGAAATATCTGCCGGGGCAGTCCGTATAACCGCGACCAGCAACTTCATTGTGTCCCTTGACCTCCGTCAATCCGTAATACTGCGCAACATCCCGTGCCACGCGCTTTAACGCCTCTTTTTGTGCATACGGCATCCGGTCGTGCTCAAAATCACCCAACGCAACGATCGCTACCGAGTCGTCGTTCATGCCCTTTGTCCCTGCTGCCGAATTGTTGACCGATCCGCCACAATAGGCAAGGCCGCGCCCCCACGCTACAGTACCGTCTTTTTCCACGCAAATATTATAGTCGATTCCTTTGTGCCCCTTTGACAAATGGTATACGTGAATACCGGAAACGGTCTCCGCATCGCCACCGGATGTGTGATGCAACAGTATTCTTTTAGTCGTCCGGCGAGGTCTTAACTCCCTGCTGAACTGTAAATGATACTCAATGATATACTCAAACATATCGTTCCTCCATCTTCATGTTAAGGTTTCACCTGTTTAATGCAGCCCACGTGTTCGAACCAACGATACCGTCCATGCTAAGCCCATTCTTGATCTGGAAATGTCTAACTGCGGTTGCCGTGTTCGGACCCCATTTGTTGTCTACAGAAAGGTTATAGCCCATGTTGTTCAGGAGTTGCTGGATTTGCGCTATACTATGCCTACCGGCACTACCTCCACTGCCGCCCTTTGAAGCCTTCGCCCACGCTTCAATTTCTTGTTGTTTCTTTTTTTCGGCGCGGTCTTCCTCCTCATTTTTTGCTTGATACGCCCACTGCATTTTTGCAAATGCGTCATCACGTTGCTTTTGGCGTGCTTCACTCAAAAGTTGTGCGTACTTTGTTTGCAGGTTCGCATTATTTGTCATAAAACTGTTTTGTAATTCGCTATTTGCAGACGAATAGATACCGTCTGCTTTTGTTTTCGATTTCAGGTAATCGTTAAAAACATTAGAAGCTGTCGTTTCTGCCATTCCCCCTGTGATCCCCTGTGCCGCCAAAAGCTGCGGCATGTTTTTCTCCGCCATACGCTTTGAGACATATGCGTCCTGATGCGAACCTTGCCGCTCTGCCTGTAACTTTTTTTCTTGATTTGCACGCTGTGTTTCCAATGCCGCCGTTTCCGCTGCCTGAGATTGCTCATATCCTTTGATCTGTTCGTCATATCCGGTTCCGCTTTTGGCGAGTCCTTCTTCAAACATCTTTTGAAAATCCTTTTCCATTGTTCTTTCCTCCTCTGTTTAAACATTCAACGCGGGCAGCGTCACATCAAACGCAACCCTGCTCATGACTACCGCATTGTCATTACGCGCCGATATCTGCCCGCTGGCGTTCACGTTAAAAATACACTGTCGCGTTACGCCGTCTGTACCCATACACGTCCCCACAAAGGCAATCGCATTTACCAGTCCGCTATCCCCGACGATCTGTGCAAAGATATCTCCGTGCGCAAGAGTCATACCGCTCGCCATGATTGCCAACCTGACCCACCCATTGCGCCGCTGCCACATATTTATGGATGGCGATACCTTGCTAAAAATGTCTACATCCCCATCCATGTCCGGCGTTTGCCCGTTCACCGAAAGCACACGCCCGGCAGGAATGAGATATACCCTGTCGATGTATGCCTTGCCGGGGAATGCCGTGTCTGAATAAATCGTAATGTCACCTGTTTCGTTCTTTTCCATCTCGAACAGCACGGCCTTCAATTTGCCCGCTTCTGTCGTGTCGTAAAGCGCGGTCAATACGCAATGCTCCCCCCGCCTGTGTTCGCTTTCAGGAATGTTCAACACATAGCCCCCCGGCGCGTGTACCTGCCAGTCTGCTTGCTTGATCTCCCAGATCACCGGCGGCGCAGTCACGCCGATCTGCTCATAGCTACGGTCGAATTTGATGATATAGTTACATACAAGATAGGGAGGCATGTTTTCGTGTGGCTGATTTCCACCGATCTTGTTCGTCCATTCACTATCGATGACCTGCATGGTGTTGGAAAACCCAATATCTCCATTCGTGATTCCGGCTGCGCTCTTTGTCCCCGCTGCTCCGTTCGCCTTGCCCGCAACAACCACTTGCCTGAGATTATGCTCCGGCATCTCCGCCACACTCAGCGTATGTTTCTCCTCTCCCCCCGTCTTGCCAACCGCGTCAAACGTCTCCGCGTTCTTGCCAACACCCACGCGCCCGCGCATATCCGGCACACGGAAGGTACCCGCCGCATCACCCGACTGATTGTACGTCGTGCCAACAATACCAAATAGCTTTGCATATACACCGTTGCTCGGATAGCTCGCCCCGTCGCACCACAAATACCCGTCAGGTAATGCTTCGCCCGCGAAGAATTTCATGCAGCCGACCGGCTCAAACTCCCCGCTGCCACCTCCGCCGCCTCCGCCACCCGCGTCAATTGCGTCTGTCACCGCCTTCTGGCTCATGACCTGCTCTTTCGACCGCCCGCGCATCTGTACGATATCTGTTTTGGGGATACGCTCGTCGATGCGCGCCAGAAGCTCCGTCTTGTTCCCGTCGCTAAGAGCCTTCAATCCCTCAAGCGTCGCCTGTACATCCGTGCCGGATACGCCCGCTATCTCGACATTCCCGATCTCTCCCGCGCCTGTTCCCGCAACAAGCGCGTCAATCAATTCATTGTGCTTTCCAAGCGCGATCATCATCTTTGCGATATTGTCGAACCGCGCCTTTAACTGCGTCGCAGAAATACCTTCCACCGACGGATTGTCCGGCAGGCTTGCCACGTCTTTCCCCGCAAATTCCCCTTCATTGAATTTCAAATCCTGAATTGCCATAATTGCTCCTTCCATCCTTCTCATTTCACATTAGACTTGAGCGCATCCACAGCACAGTTGCGGATCATCTTGCGGTTCTTAAATTTCATGTTCGTGCGTTCGATGATGTTGTCGATCTCCTGTGCGAGAATTTTAGGCATCATCTCGCCGATTTCCATCTCATGCGTCTCCATTCCGGGCTCCGGTCCGCCCGGCAGACCCGGCATCACCGGCGGCGCTTCACCCGGCATCCCCATAACCGCCTCACTGCTCTGCCCCATCTTCTTCATTGTGATCTTTGTCTTTTTGCGCCCGTATTTTTCCAGCGCGTCGCTACCGCCTGCAAGTTCGATATTCGCCGCAATATCATCGCTGATCAGCATAGCGATATAATAAGAGACAACAGGTTTCAAAAAGTTGAACACCGGTTTATCCAGGTCTGGCGCGTTCACGCCTTCCCATTGCTTGTCATTAAAGAAATTGTTGTTGCGCTCCACATTTTTATAAAGCCCGATCCCCATATTATAGGAAATACCGCGCTGGTATTCCGCCCATATCTCGCTTGCCTTCTTTTTGATCTTCATATTTTTCTTTTCCCCCTGTGTTTTAATTTTCGAAATCTTCTTCCGCCTGTACGCTGCCCGTATAGCTCAAAAGGTTATTGAGCTGTGTGACCTTATCCCGCTTGCGTTCGCCGGGCTCCTCCTGCTGCTCGACCGGCGGCCTTTCCGGCGTCTTGCGCGTCCAAACAAATGGCTTCCTGACGTACGCCCCCAGCAAAAAAGCCAATACCATCCCTACAATCACTCCTAAAACTTCCATTTCTTTGTTTCCTTTCTATTTTTTTGCATAAAAAAAGAAGCGCATTCCCGCACTTCCTGTATTCATACTTTTTCACACTATCATCTTACCACACCCGCATTGGACATTGTCGGACACCGGGCAGACATTTCCTGACACTGCCCTACCGCCCAAACGCGACGATCTCGTCCATCTGGTCGTCCCATGCCGTCCTGCGCACTTTTTCCTGCATTACCGGCGCAGCACACAACGGCCGCCCTGCAATAAAATAGCGGATCGCATCCGGTGCATGTGTCAACTCATGTGGCTCACGTGCGCAGTCGTTAGGGTTCTTCTCATCGTATTGCAGCGCGGGCAGCGTGCGGATCAGGTTGCGGCAGTTATCGAACATTTTTAGGTGTGCCGTTAGCTTGCCCTGCTCATCCCCATATGTGCGCAGCCATTCGTGCAGATTGTACCAGCCCTGCACGCGGTCGTTCTGCGCCTTCACCAACATAATACCGCAATCACAGAATATTTCCGCCGTACTTTTGCCGGTGTCGCTGTGCCTGTTCCATAAATCAGGCGGCGCGTAATATGCGTATATCGATTCGGTGGTCATTTCCGCAATCCTTTTCGCCGCATCCGTCACCACGAGGTTGCTTTCGTAAATCTCCTTGTATATATATGCGTTTTCTTTCTCGTCGAGCGCAATCCAGTAGCATGCCAGCATATCCAAGCCATAATCTAGCGTCACATATCGCCGCCAGTGCTTTGGGATTACAAACGGCTTTATCACATGTACATCGCGCTTAAACTCTGAAAAATACTGCCCGTCAAACACATCCCAATCGCCGTATAACATTGCCTTTTTGCGTTCCTCCGGCAGATTTTCCAGTGTGCGCACATACTCCGGCGAGTGCTCCATCAAAAATTCATTTTCATACACCAGTGACTGTATAAACGTATAGTCTTCCGGCCGCTCGCTCCCGCGGTATAGCCTGTCGATGAACAGCCGTTTGACCCACGTATGCCCTATGCCTCCCGGGTTACATGTAAAATACATTCGCGGCTCAAACGGCTGGACACACATCCCCGATGCGCGGCTGGATTCCGTTAAAGTCTGGAACTGGAACTCCGTGAACTGCGTCGCTTCCTCCATAAAGATCACGTCGTACGCCTGCCCCTGGTATTGCAGTACGTCGCGCTCATTATCGCAGTATCCAAGCTTTAGGCGACTGCCATTAGGGAACAAAAACTCCTTGGCTGTTTCCTTATAGCGTGCCACATCCTTCAGTTGCTTTTGCAGGAAGTTGACATGGTTTTCCCGCAGCTCTGGCAATGTACGCCTCAAAAGCAATATCTGCAATCCTGCATAGCGCAGCGCCAACAGGATAGCCTTGGTGCGTGCCGCCCAGCTTTTCCCACCGCCACGCGCACCTCCATAGGCCGTATAACGTGTCGTGCTCTCAAAAAACCGTACCTGTTTGGGATACGGCTTTTGTATTTTTAAAATCATTTTGCTCCCCAGGAGGGTTTCCTCAGAGGCAATCCCTCTCGCATCACTTCTCATCGACTCACCTTGCCCACTCCCTGATCTCGCCGTCAAGTTCCACGCGAACATCCACACCTCCCGCAATATCCACCTTGTCCGTCAGCATCTTATGGTGCTTCGCAAGGTGCTCTGCAGCCTTGGTACGATCCGCGACCTTCACAGGCTGACGTAGTACCATCTCATCACCTGTTTCCTCATCGATCACAATCTTCTCCTCATATATCTCCCCGCGCATCAGCTTTGTCAGGTATTCAAGCACATCCTCTGCCTGTGCAATATTATTTTTATCCACGGCATCAAGCGCGCGCTGTATCTCAGCACGCACTTCCTCATTTTTCATGGTATTAGATGCGCTTCTGTCCGCATATTTGGGTGCGTATCCCGCGCGGATCGCCGCCTGTGTTGCATTCAAATCCTTCAAATATTCACTGCAAAACCTCTTTTGCCTGTCCGTCATATTTTTTCTCCTCCCTATTTTTTGCAAACAAAAGACCGCCCTTTCGGACGGCCTCACGATTGATTATGCCTTACTTATTTACCACTGTCGTCGCTGTCGTCAAAGCGGTCAAACCCTTCCGACACGCCATTATCCAAAAAATTGTTCTCATCATCAGCCGGATTTGTAAGCACCACCGCTTCTTCGTCTACAAACTCGCCCGGTTCCGTTTTTTCAGCCATTTTAAAACGCCTCCTTCTTTGCTTTCTTTATATTTTCATTCTAAACCTTCCAGGGGATTTCCAAACCAGAGTTGTATTATTTACTCCTGCTTCCCTTCTTATGCAACACAAACTGTGCGCTTCCCCATTTCTCCACACTACCATCATACCACTACACCGCCGGACATTGTAGGACGCCGACCGGACATTCCAAGACATCGGCTTCATCTTTTGCCTGTAATTTTTTTCAACGCAGATGCACGGATACGGCTCAACTGCCGCTCACAATAACCGATTTCGCTCGCTACCGCCATATGCGATATCCTGTCCACATACCGCCGTTTGATATACCGCCGCTCATATTCATCAAGCCCCGCCAACACAATACGTTCCTTCATTCGCTCATATTGCGTATATATCTCTTTTAACCGCGCCGACGCCTCTGCAATCTGCGCGTCATATACGTCCACTAGCTTTTCCACCACGTCATATACCGGGTCGCTCGGCTGGCCTCCCTGTACCCGCACACGATCCATCATGGGCGCGCGCAGCATGCTATCCACGATCTCCACCTTCTTCGCCGCAAACTCCCTGATATCTTCCTCGATCTCTCGCGCCTGTTCCTTAAGATCGCCATACTTGTATAGTTCCCGTTCGATTTTCTGCATATTTTACCTGCTTTACAATTTTATTACGTTTGTTAACAATTTCTTCATTAAATTAACACCGTTTATTCACATAGATGTCTTATCATAAAATCATAAACAATATGATTTTTTCTTTTCATTTTCTTCCTTATATGAAGCGCTCCCAAGCCGGGGGGCGCTTCCTTGATTTACCACCAAACCTGCGCGCTGAATTTGTCAAATTCGCCGTGTCCTGAAACAGCAAGATCGATGATGTTTCCCTTGATTGCCCCGCCCGTATCCTCCGCGACACGCCAGCCGATGCCCTCGATGTATAGATGTGTCTCCAGCGGAATCATCTCAGGGTCTACCGCGACCGTCCGTCCAGGTATGACCGGCGTACCTGTTGCCGTGCCGCTATATCCGCTGTTACATACCTCACATGGGCAGTACGTGGTGATCGTAAACGTTCCGCCGCCCGTCGTCATACGCTCCGCTTCATCGGTCATATCATATTCCGTAAATCCGCCCCACAGCTAGCGCGAGCCCTCCGCTGTATTACACATCACATATTCCGTCATACCCGCGTGGCCTTCTATCCATTCTGTGGTGATCACATATATCGTGTCTCCCTTGCTTACTTCTTCCGTCAACTCGCCCATCGGCTGCA
>NZ_JAYFPU010000318.1:0-6672 GCF_034927525.1 Christensenella sp. | reverse complement strand
ATTAGGGCATGTGTATATTGTGTATAAGCCAATTTTTTCTCGGTTTCAAGGGATTTTTTAAATATTTCCCCCCTGCATAACTTGTATTTAACCTCAAAACTTTTCGTGCAGAGCATGGTTATGTTACGTGGATAAAAATTTTTACGTCAGATGTCCTTCCAAAGACTTTATTTTTTATCCACAATATATTCGTTGTTTATCCCTTGACCCTTGCCTCGATATCCTCAACGATCCGTTTGAGCTCGATATCTTCCTTGATCTGGTTTTTGATCTTTTCTTCGGCATAGATCACAGTTGTATGGTCTTTCTTCCCAAAAAACTCAGCGATCTTTAAGTAAGAGAGGTCTGTTAGGTCGCGCAGGATATACATGGCGATCTGCCGTGGAAAAGCGATCTCCCTGTTTTTCTTCTGGCCTCTTAAGTCGTCCTCTCGTATATCATAATAGCTGCATATGACGTCCGCTACCGCTTTTGGCGTAATGGCCTTTAGGGTAGGAGTACTGAAGAAGTCGTCCAGCGCCTTCTGCGCGATAAGCAGGTCTATCTCCTGTATGGAAGAAATATCATTGTGCAACTCCGCATACATGATCACCTTTTGCAGCGCGCCCTCAAGGGTACGGATGCTTGCATCCTTTTGCTGCGCAATATAATGGAATACTTCGTTTTTGATCGGAAGGATATCCGGATTTTGTTCCTTTAATACCTGCATCTTTTTTAACAGGATCGCAACGCGTGTTTCATAATCGGGCATTTTGATATCCGCGATCAGTCCCCATTCAAAGCGTGAACGCATGCGTTCCTCAAGCTTTTCCATTTCCTGTGGGGGACGGTCTGAAGAAATGACGATCTGTTTATTGAGCTCGTGCAGGGCGTTGAAGGTATGGAAAAATTCATCCTGTGTTACGGCCTTTCCGGCGATAAACTGAATGTCATCTACCAAAAGCACGTCGACATTACGGTATTTATTGCGGAATTGCTCGCGCAAATCGATGTTCGCGTTGTTATTGGTCAGTTGGATCATACGGATCAGTTCGTTCATAAAGGTCTCGCTGGTGACATACACGATCTCAGCATCCGGATTTTCCTTTTTGACATGATTGCCGATCGCGTGCATCAGATGCGTCTTGCCAAGGCCAACGCCGCCATACAAAAACAGGGGATTATAAGAATGTCCCGGGGACTGTGCAACGGCAAGCGCCGCCGCATTGGCAAATTTATTCGATTCGCCGACGACAAAGCTGTCAAACGTATAAGCCGGATTAAGCGTAGAGCCCATCGGCTTTTTCGGCTGTGGTTTTTCCGGCGTGATCTCATTGACCTTGATGTTTGCCGCTTCCTGCGGCGTTACGAAAAGCAGGGAAAGATTAGCAGGCGAAGCGCCGTAAAGTTCTTCGTGGGCAAGCTGCATCGTCTTTTTGATCTGCTCCGCATATTTTTCCGTGATGAGGTTTTTATGCATAGGGCTGGAAACTTCAAAATAATAAGTATTGTCATCTTCGTGGATCGGTTTTAATTCCTTGATCCATACATTAAATTGAAACATGGGAAGGTCTTCTTCCAGGTAGCCAAGTGTTTTTTCCCATAGGATGTTAAATACGCTCATCAAAAAATTTCCTCTGCCTTATTTTATGTGGATAACTATGTGCACAGACGAAACAGCTAGGCACAAAGTTTTTTCACGATTTTACCAAAAGTTATACGAACGTTATCCACAAATCTATCCACAAAATCCGCGAAAATGTGAATAACCATGCGGGTTTGTACGTGTTTTATTATAGCATATTAAAACAAAAAATGGAAAGAAAAAAAGAAATAAAAAAGGGCTGTAATTGTAATGCTGCAAAAACTGTATTAGAATACAAATAAGAAAGCACAGCAAACAAGCGGTAAGGAAGCATGAAAAAAAGAAGAAAGATCAAAAGGATATCCCAGGTAAACGTTTCAGGGCAATACTGGAAATCGGTTGCGGTCATGATCATCGTTTCCGTGATCCCTTTTTTTATGATGTGGACAGGGTCGCTCATAACGCTGGCCTCCCTATACCAGACGGTGTTCGTTTTCGATCTCAGCCTTCTTCGGACGGTGTCCGCGACCATCTCGTCCGTTGCGCTCGGTGTCATCCTCGCGCTCATGCAGCCCATCCTTGCAGTCGGCAATGCGGGCGTGTTTATCGATGTTTACAAAAACAAGGGTACAAGCATTGCAAAGGCCTTTGGCGGGTTCGCGAATTTCGGTAACGCGCTTGGGGGTATGCTGTGGATGATCCTGTGGATATTTTTATGGTCGATCCTTCTCATCGTGCCGGGCGTCGTCAAAAGCTACTCCTATTTTATGACGCCATACATACTGGCTGACTGCCCGCATGTATATGGGCCGGATGCGGTAGAGATATCCAAGCGCATGATGCGTGGATATAAGGCAAAATTGTTTGTGGCACAGCTGAGCTTTCTGGGTTGGCTGATCTTGTGTATCATGACCCTCGGGACATTGTGGATATTTTATGTCGGGCCATACTATAATACGGTGATGGCGGGCTATTATCAGGAGATCAAGCTGGCCGCGATCAAAAGCGGGGCTGTAACGCAGGAAGAATTTAACGGGGCGGAGCTTCGGCCGACGGAAGTCTGAGCCGTAAAAATGCCTTTTTTTGGTTGACACTTGACCTTAATAAATATATAATAATAATCGTCTTTTTATCGAAAAAAATATGTTGATAGCTTCCGGCACATTGTCGCCGGTGAGTAATACGAGATTACACAGAAGTGGAGAGATTAAAATTATGAAGATGACCTATCAGCCGAAAAAGAGAAAACGCAGCCGTGTACACGGTTTTATGAGCAGAATGAAAACAAAAGCCGGCAGGAACGTGCTCAGAAGAAGACGCGCAAAAGGCAGAAAAGTATTGTCTGCATAAAAAGTGAACATACTGACTCTGAAAAAAAACAAAGAGTTCAACTTTGTTTACAGGAGGGGAAAGCCTGCGGGATCGCGCGATATGACGCTTGTGTGTGCAAAAAGCAGATATGGCGGTGTGCGTGTCGGATTTTCGGTCAGTAAAAAAGTAGGAAACAGTGTGGTGAGAAATCGTACAAGACGCAGATTAAAAGAAGCGTTTCGTACGTTTTTACCTGTTTTAGGCGGAAACTACAGTCTTGTTTTTGTGGCGCGGCCGACGATTCGCGAGGCAGAATTTGCAGAACTGCTAAGGCAGATGCAAAGCCTCCTGAAAAAGGCCGGGCTCTTGTCCCTGAAGGGAGAAAAACATGAAAAAAGCGATACTGGCGCTCATTAGGTTTTACAGAAAGGCGATCTCGCCTTATTTTCGTCCGTGTTGTAGGTATACGCCGACATGCTCGCAGTATGCGATCGAGGCGGTCACGAAATACGGCGCGCTCAAAGGCTCGTTTTTGGCAATCAAACGGATATTGCGCTGTAATCCGTTTTTTCACGGCGGATACGATCCCGTTCCGTAATTTGGGGAGGATATAGATCTTGGATTTTCTATATAATAACTTTTTATCAGATTTTTTCAGCATTTGTATGAACGGGCTCAACAGCCTGTTTGCAGATTATGCGTTGTGTATCGTTGTTTTGACGATACTGATCAGGCTTTGCCTGCTGCCGCTGGATTTGAAAATGCGGAGCAACTCTGCAAAGATGTCGGCGCTGGGGCCGGAGATACAGTCTATACAAAAGCGTTATGCCAATAATCCGCAGATCGTGCAGAAAAAGCAGCAGGAATTGTACCGCAAGATGAATGTAAAGCCGATGTTTGGCTGCCTGCCTTCGCTCATCCAACTGCCTATCCTGTTTGCGTTCTTCGGTGCGATGCGCGTGCTGCAAAGCCAGCAGACCGTTGCGCTTATGCTTGACGCGGCGCAATATGGCGCAAGCACAGTGCAGCTGCCCGAGTTTTTCTGGGTGCATAACTTCTGGCAGCCGGATAACGGTATGTCCAATATCCTGCCCAACTCGACAGAATTTTTATCGTTTATACAGCAAAACTCCCTGTATATCACGCCACAGACGATGAGCCTTTTGCAGACGCACGGGTTGCTTGATTTTTCAACAGGCGTGATGACCGTGCCGGATGCGACATATACAGCACTCACCACGCAGATACTCCAATCCAACGGATTTATCAATGCGGCTGGGGAAGTTACAAATTATAACGGGTACTTTATCCTGCCGGCGCTCGCCGGCGTGGCGCTCTTTTTACAGCAGAAATTCAATCCTGCATCCATGAACGGCGGAATGGGAATGAATGCGATGAATCCTGCCGGCGGCGGGTCAGAACAGGCGGAAGCGGCAGGCTGTTCAAGCAAAATGATGCTCTGGATATTCCCAATCTTTTCGATCTGGATTTGCGCGACGTCAAATACAGCGTTTGCTCTTTACTGGTTCATTTCCAGCCTGTATGCGTTTGCACAGATGAAGCTGGTGGACGTCATTAAAAAGGCAAGGGCAAAAAAGAAAGAAGTCAGCGTTGTATAAAAGGGGGACGAAATCTTGAAATATGTGGAAGCAAAGGGCAAGACAGTCGATGAAGCCATTTTCAGCGGGCTTGAGGAACTGGGACTCGCTCTTGATGAAGTAAATATTGATATCGTACACGAAGGCAGCAAAGGGCTTTTCGGCATTGGAAAAAACGCGGTCGTACGCCTGACAAAAAAAGAAGAGGAACAACCGGAGGCAGCGGCGCCACAGCCACAGAGTAGTGGTAAACGAAACAAGAGCAAGAGAGACAGTACTACGGCTGTAAGTGAAAGCAGTAAACCGCGCGTGAACGTGACACCGGGCGACAGTGCGCCGGAGAAATTCTTGAACGGGCTTTTTGCACGAATGGACGTGGATGCTGTCGGCGCAGTCAAACAAGAAGGCGAAAAGAGCATCCAGATCGAGATCACAGGCGCAGATACGGCTGTCCTCATCGGGCGGCGTGGAGATACGCTGGATGCCCTGCAATATTTGACGGGACTTGCGGTCAATAAGGGAAAAGACGATTATAAGAAGATCATGCTGGATGCGGAGAATTACCGCCAGAAGCGTGAGCATACGTTAGAAAAGCTGGCAAAGCGGCTGGCGAATACGGTGGCGAAAACGGGCAAGCCGATTACGCTCGAGCCGATGAACCCGTACGAACGGCGGATATTGCATGCGACACTGCAAAACAATCCCCGTGTAGAGACCATGTCGGAGGGCGAAGAACCATACCGCCGCGTGGTGATCAGAAGAAAGCGCAGCGCCGATTAATACAGAAAATGGACCCGGCTTTAAAAAGTCGGGTTTTTTTGAATCATACAAAGGAGCCGGAATGTACGAAGATACCATAGCAGCAATCGCAACGCCGTCCGGTACAGGGGGCGTCGCCATCATCAGAATCAGCGGGCCGCAGGCAAGGGATGTTTTGCGGCGCGTATTTTCGCGTGGTGAATTTGAGCACGCGAAATTGTATTATGGCAGCATCCGGCGTGAGGGCGAGCTTCTTGACGAGGGGATGGCTGTGCTTTTCTGCGCGCCTCACTCCTATACGGGCGAGGATGTGGCGGAGCTGTATTGCCACGGCAGCCTGATCGGCTTGCGCAACGTGCTTGATTTTGTATTTGCGTCCGGGGCGCGTCCTGCGCAGGCTGGCGAATTTACCCGTCGTGCTTTTCTGAATGGGAAGATGGATCTGACACAGGCGGAAGCGGTGTGCGATTTTATTTCCGCTTCGTCACAGGCCGGAGCGAAGGCTTCGCTCAAGCAACTTGCCGGAGGGCTCAAGGATACGGTGTCCGCGTTTCAGGGAGAGCTGACGGACATGCTGGCACAGGTCACAGCGGCGGTGGAATATCCGGAGGAAGATTTAGAGCATGAGATCACCACAGATGCGATTCCTCTTATTGCCGATTTGAAGCAAAAGATAGAAAGATTGGCGAATACATTTGAGCACGGCAGGATTTTGAAGGAAGGCCTTGATGTGGCGATCGCCGGAAAACCGAACGTCGGAAAATCGTCACTCCTAAATGCACTCTTACAGCAGGACAGGGCGATCGTTACAGATGTTGCCGGAACGACAAGGGATACGATAGAGCAGAGTTTTTACATTGATGATATCAGGATAAATTTGACGGATACGGCAGGAATCAGAAGCACGAACGATAAAATCGAACAAAAAGGCGTAGAACGGTCAAAAAGCGCCGTTAAGGAAAGCAAATTGACGGTTTTTGTGCTGGATGCGGCATGCGAAATATCGGCGGAAGATCAATCTGTATTTGAAACGCTTAAAAATAGCGAAGTCGATGTTCTGGTCGTTTTGAATAAATTAGATGCGTCTGAGAGGCTCTCAGAAAAGGATGTTTTTGCGCGTTTTCCCTCTTATCCGGTGCTTGGTATTTCCGCCAAAACAGGCGAAGGGTTAGAAGCGCTAAAAAGTTGGCTGTACGAATATGCGTTAAAGGACAGCACATCGGCGGAAGGTATGGTCATTACAAATCTGCGCCATCGGTATGCACTGAAAGATGCGGCGGCAAAACTTGGCGAAGCACAGCAGGCGCTTATTGACGGAATGGATATGGATTGTGTGACCATCGATCTCAATGGCGCGTGGATGAGCCTTGGGGTGGTCACGGGGAATACGGTCAGCGAAGATATCATTGACCGTGTGTTTGAGAAATTTTGTTTGGGGAA
>NZ_JAYFPU010000009.1:0-18831 GCF_034927525.1 Christensenella sp. | reverse complement strand
CTTAAACGTTTTTGTTCCAGAATGCCCCTGTCGCACGGAAATCATTGTTTTCCGCCGGAAGGGACGGATATCTCGGGCCGGGATCCGTCACGACAGTCGAGGTCTCCGCAACAGCTGCACCCGCGCCGCCAAACGAAGCGCTCACCGGCTGTCTGTTTACCGACGGTGCCTGCAACTCCGCAAAGCAGCTGTCTCCCCTGCCGATCTTGCCCACGCTCATAAACCACCGCATGCTTTCTTCCGCCGCATCCGCAAAGCCTAAGTCGATCGCGCCGATCAAATCCGGGATATCGTAGTTGCCCGTATATTCCGGGTTGTCTTCCACATATTTGATCGCGTTTCGTTTTCCTACATGGCACATTTCCGTGTAGATACATATCTTCACGATACCCATCTCAATACTGCGCTTGATATGGTCTTCCGGGATGCCCGTACCGCCGTGCAGCGTCAGGTAGCAATTCTTTGCCATCAGCGCATAGCGTATCTCCTCCAAGCGCTTGAAATCAAGGCTGGGCGTTCCCTTATAGAACCCATGCGCATTCCCGATCGCCACCGCGAGGATATCCACGCCTGTTTTTTCCACAAACTCCCTTGCCATCGCCGGGTCTGTCATCGATTCGGAAACGCTCGCAAACGAGCTTCCGAGCGCACCCAGCTCGCCTTCCACGGCACAGCCGTATTTATGGCCGATCTCCACCGCGATACGCGTGTTCGCTACATTTTCCTCAAACGGGAACTTAGAGCCGTCGTACATGACAGACGTAAAGCCCGCCTTGCATGCGCGCTCGAACTGTTCCAGATCAAGCCCGTGGCTTAAATGGATGCCCACCGGTACGTCTGCGTCGCGTGCCGCGCGTGCCGTCACATTGACGTAATCTTCAAAATTTACATATTTTTCGATCACGCCCGGGACGACCATCAAAATCGGCGATCGCAGCTCCTGCGCGCGCTTCACGAGCGCCGCCGGCTGATCGAGCCCGTTGATGTTGAACGCGCCTACCGCGTATTTCAGTTCTTCGCAATCTTTTAAGATATCTAATGTCTTTACAAGAGGCATTTTGTTCACCTTCCCATCTTATCGAACGCTTCGGGGTTGACGACCGGCTTTGGCCTGCCGCCGCCAAAATACAGCATCAGGTCGTTCACCAGCATGACGGACTGCAGATAGATCACGTCGCGGCCGGAGCCTGCGATGTGCGGTGTCAGCACCACGTTGTCGTAATCGAAATATTCATCATTGCTCTTGATCGGTTCCTGATGGAACACATCAAGGGCCAATCCGCCGAGCTTGCCCGAACGCAGCGCGCAGCGCAGTGCGTTTTCGTCCATCAACCCTGCGCGTGCATTGTTTATGATATACACGCCGTCCTTCATCATCGCAAACTGCTTGTCTGCGATCATGCCCTTGTTGTCGTCCGTGATCTTTGCATGAAACGATATGATGTCGGAGGACTGAAGCAGCTGCTCGAGTTCCGCCTTTTGCGCGCCGCCCTGCTCGATGCGCGCCGCGTCCTGATAGGGATCGTATACGATGACCTTCATGCCAAAGCTTTGTGCGCGCTTTGCCACCTCGCGGCCTACCGTACCAAAACCGATCAAGCCGATGGTCTTGCCCTGCATTTCAATGCCCTTACGCGCCTGCCACGGCCCTTCGGGGGTCATGTCCCAGATCACGTCCTTGTCGCTGCCGTAGTCCATATCCGGCGCCGCGAACACGCCTCTGCGCAGCTCCCTGTCCGAACGTGCGATCTTTCTGGTGACAGCAAGGATCTGCCCCATCGTAAAGTCCGCCACCGGGATCGCCTCCCGTCCGAACGTATAAAACACCGGGATGCCGCGTTCTGTCGCATAATCCACATCGATGTTTGCCCGCGGGCCCCCGCGGATCGACGAGATCGCCTTTAAATTCGTCTTTTCCAGCACCCTGCGCGTTACTTCCTCATAACCGACAACGAGCACGTCGGCATTTCCAATTTGTTGAATCAGCTGATCCCCCGTCAGGATGTGATCTTCAAAGCCCCAGCCGCCCGTACGCACCGTGTGTCCTGCAACTTTGAGCATTTCAATTCCGTCCTGGCTAAAATCAGCGCAAATGTATATCTCCAAATGGCTCGCCTCCAAACTTATACTGTAATTCTGTTGTTTTGATTAATCTTCGGGGTATAAAATGACCTTGATCGCTTCTTTCGAGCGCAGCAAACCGAGCGCCTGTTCAAATTGTGAAATTTTCAATTTATGTGTGATTGCTGTATTAAGTGTGAACTTTCCGGCCACGACCAGGTTCATCACGTTTCGCCATGATATCCAGTCGTATCCAAAATGTCCTTTCAATTGAATGGCGCGTCCGACGATATCGTCAAGGGAAAAACCGAGCGGCTTTTCGTCATAACCGATCTTGATGATCACGCCGGCTGTGCGCACCATTTCGATCGCCTGCTTCAAAACCACGGCAACGCCCGCACAGTCGACGACTGTAGAAACGCCTTCCCCATTCGTGATCCGTTTTACCTCCGCGACCGCATCCACCTTATCAGAGGTGACGATGTCTGTCGCGCCATGCTGCTTTGCAAGCTCGAAGCGTTCTGCATCCTGCGAAAGCCCGATCACAATGATCTTGGCAGCGCCAGCCGCACGCGCGGCCTGTATGGAAAACTGCCCCAGCGCGCCTACGCCGAACACCGCGACATATTCGCCGGGCATCACCTTTGCTTCCTGCACCACCGCCATATAAGCGTTGCACGCAGGGTCGAGGACTGCCGCTTCCTCAAACGAGATGCACTCAGGCAGCCTCATCAGGGAATTGGGAAACCTCTTGAGCGTCTCTCCATATATCTTGCAATATTTGGCAAACCCTCCGTCAAGGCCGTAGCCAAGCCCCAAACGTTCGGGGCAGGACAGGTAGTCCGCCGTGGAGCACGCATAGCATTCGCCGCACACCTTGCCGGTGTTGTCCGAAACCACGCGATCTCCTATTTTCCATCTTGTAACATTCTTTCCGACCTTAGCCACAACGCCCGAGAACTCATGTCCCAGTATGACGGGCGGGAACAGGATATCGGCATGGTGCCCCTGCGCAAACGCAAGGTCTGACCCACACAATCCCGCGGCCTTGATTTCCAGTAAAACATCGTCGTCCCCGATCTCAGGGACAGGTACGTCTCGCAATTCGATCCCGTCTTTTCCCTGCTGATATTTTACAACCGCTTTCAAAATTCTACCTCCATCTATGAATCAGGAATTTGAAGCTGTCGACCCGTAAATATTCATTGGAGTAGATAAGCGGTGTTCCATATGCGTCGTTGACCATCATTTTGAACTTCAGCAGCACATCGCCTTCGTTTAGCTCAAGCATTTTGGCAATGTCCCCTTCCGCCTTGATGGGCACGATCTCCGCGATACAAAGACCCATTTCAATGTTAGCCTGGTTCTCAATGAACTTGTACAAAGAAACGTTTTCGTCCGTGACGGATAAGAAATCCTCCACCAGCCGCGGCGCTAAGTAATCTTCCGAAAACACCACCGGGCGGCCATCCGCCGTACGGATACGCGCGCACATGACGAGCGTCGTTCCTTCGTTGACATTGAGCTTGTCCGCGATCTCGCCTTCTGCGCGCACCAATTCCTTTTTGAAGGACTGCACACCCGCGGCATAACCGCTCAGCTCGATCATCTCTGTGACACTCAGGTTATTATTCAGCGTATCTGCGATCTGATCCATGTTGCAGGAAACAAATGTCCCCTTGCCCTGCACGGAATACACGACACCCTCGTTTTTTAACGCATTGATCGCCTCACGCAGTGTCAGGCGGCTCACGCCAAGCAGCTCGGAAAGCTGGTTTTCGGAAGGAAGCTTGTCCCCCACCTTGAGTTTGTTCGCCTTGATATATTTGAATAATTTGTTTTTTGTGTCAACATACGCCAACATTACATTTTCTCCATTTCAGTTTTTTACTGAGCCGGCTCTGTTCCGATTCATGTCACATAACTCGACATAACCCTCGTCGTATTCTGCGGTAATGCAGTAATACCGCCGCCCACTACAGCCACATCCGCCTTGCCCGCGCAGGCTGACGTCACATCTGCGATCGCCTGCGGATCGGCCTTTGTACCACTCATTACAAATGATAATACAATATGCCTGATTCCGCAATCACAAATCATTTTTACAGCCTCTGCAAGCGCCTGTTTTTGCACCACGCCCATTTCCACCAAAGCCTTCACACATACGTCCTGCGTTGCCGCCGCCGTGATCATTGCCGTTTGCAGATCATTGCGCGCGTCACTTATGCGGTCAGCGCCCACCATATCCATATTGACAGGGATCGTGATCTCGTTCGCACCGTTCTTGACCGCCTCATTGACCTCCGCATATTTTGCGTAAGTCGAGGTCGCCCCGCCCGGCAGACTGATGATCGTATCGACCTTCACTCCTGCGCCAAGCTTTTCTGCCGCCACATTCACAAACCACTGTGGCACGCACAGCGCCGCATATCCTTTGCTTTTTGCCGTAGTGCACGCTTCGTCAATATCGCGTACGCTTGCGCCCGGATCCATCTTCACAAGCTCGTATGCGCTTGCAGAAGCGCTTTGTCCCTGCGCCGGCGCTGATGGTGCGGTTCCCTGCATTGCGGAAAGGTTTCTATATACTTCTTCGGTAATCTTCTTGATGATGTCTTCCATTTCCAACTTCAATCACTCGCTTTCCGTAAAACTTTTTAAGTCCTATCGTGACCGATAAGGAATTATTTTGCCGGCAGGATCTTTTCCACATCGTCATGCGGACGCGGAATGATATGCATACCGAACAATTCACCCACACGCTTTGCTGCCGAAGCGCCCGCTTCCACAGCCGCGCGTACCGCGCCTACATCGCCACGAACAATGACCGTGACAAGGCCGGAGCCGATCTGTTCTTTGCCTGTCAGTTCCACATTAGCCGCCTTGACCATCGCATCCGCCGCTTCGATCGCGCCGATCAGACCTTTGGTCTCAACCATTCCCAGAGCCTGTTTTTCCATTTCCGTACCCTCCATATTGTCTAATGATAGTTATATGATGTATTATATTTGTATAATATCATCTGATGACTTTGGTGTCAATACTTTTCTAACGATTTTTGCTGATAAAATCATGTCGTTTTAACCGTTCGTTTGTCTATGGTAATACTGTCGATAACGCCGCACACCGTCAGGTCTCCGATCATCGTTTCGTCACCCAGCATCAGCTTTGCCGCATCCCCTTCTGCGTTCACAAGCACGATATCGCCCGCGCCGGCTCCCGCCGCGTCAAAAGCGATGATACGCGCTCCTTTTTTTTGCAGTTTATCGTCAAGCCACTCGATGATAACCAGCTTTTTAGCTATAAACGATTCATCCTTTACCGTAGAAACGACATTTCCCACCACTCTGGCGATCTTCATGCCCTATCCTCCGTTACAGTATCTCGTTATACGCATCGATAAATCCACAAATGGATGCGTCAGCGGGTGTGTTCTCCTTACGCAGCAGCAGTCCGGCCTCTTTGGATTCCATGATGAACACATAGTCTCCCATGCCTGCCTGCTTGGTTGCGTCCGCCGCAACGATCGCTTCTGCCGGTACGCCGTCGTTTAGGATCTGTACAACGAGCAGCTTGATCCCGGTCAGGTTTTCATTTTTGACAGTGGAAACCACATTGCCGACGACCTTTCCCGTGCGCATCGCCTATTCCGCCGACGGCAGGATCGTTTCCGTGTCATTGTGCGGACGCGGGATCACATGTACGACGTACAGTTCGCCTACGCGCTTTGCAGCGGCAGCGCCTGCGTCGACTGCGGCCTTTACCGCGCCTACATCGCCACGTACCATAACGGTAACAAGGCCGCTGCCGATACGTTCTTTGCCCACCAGCTGCACGTTAGCCGCTTTTACCATTGCGTCCGCCGCCTCTATCGAGCCGATCAGGCCTTTTGTTTCTACCATTCCCAAAGCTT
This sequence comes from Christensenella sp., assembly GCF_034927525.1. Taxonomy (NCBI): domain Bacteria; kingdom Bacillati; phylum Bacillota; class Clostridia; order Christensenellales; family Christensenellaceae; genus Christensenella; species Christensenella sp. The sequence continues at coordinate 12,860 of NZ_JAYFPU010000009.1, read as the reverse complement.
CTTTTTCCATTTTTGTTGCTCCTTTCTGTGTGCGGATGTCGCCGCTCTCCTTATGGACAGGGGCAGCCGCCCCTCCCTGCGCCTTTTTTACACCGGCACCGGTGTTCGATGGCCCCTTTTGTACCGCTCTTCCTTTTTGCTTGCTCATAAGATTGAACCTATCAGGTCACGATGCGGGGAAGGGATCACAACGCACTGCGAAAGCAGCCCCTGCGTTTCCTCCAGCGCTCCTGCCGCCGCGACAGCGGATTGTGCCGCCGCCACGTCGCCCGTCAGCACCACGAAGGATTTCCCTCCGAGACCCCTGCCGAGCCGTACCTCGATCAAATCTATGTTTGCGGTCTTTACCGCCGTATCCGCAGCGACCACCGCCGCGCACAGCGAAAATGTTTCAATGATACCTACCGCATCCACCTTACCGATCTCGCTCGCCGCCCCCACCGCGCACAACACCTGTTCGTGTACATTGGGGATCACAAGACTGTCCACCAGCTTGTCCGCTGCGTTCTCAATACCCGCCTGCACAGACGAGCGTACAGCCATCACATCCCCCGCGACGATCGCGATATATTTTCCCGCGCATACCGGCTGCGCGCTCAGCAGCCTTACGTCGGCTGTTTTGAGCATCGCGTCTGCCGATTCAATGCCCACCGGTATGTTGTTGAGTTCTATCATTCCAAGTGCATTCACTTATTTTTCCTCCCCTGTCCGCTATATTCTGATTTCAATGCAATCATCCACCGCGCTTACCTTTCCCGCTATGCTTGCATGTATCCGTGAACCGAGCGCGTTTTCCCTGATGTCCGCGATGAGGTCACCCGCCTGTACGCTGTCGCCCACCGAAACAACCGGTACGGACGGTGCGCCGATGCTCATTTTGAGCGGTATCCTGACCCGATCCACGCGCATCAATCCGTCTTCAAGCGGTGCTGGCACGTCATATTGCATAAGCCCCAGCCGCGCGATCATGCGCGAAACCGGGATACGTTTCCCAGCAATGCCCGGGTCGGGCGCAAACGGCACTTCCTTTTGCGGCTTGATCCCCTCCGCCATCATACCCGTTTTTAAGCGCTGCATGATCTTTGAGGGCGACAGCCCGAAATTGCACGCATAATAGGTACAAATGCCGCAGTCGCAGCAAGAGAATACAGAATTGGCCGAGCCAAGCAGCGAGCCCGAGCCCTGCGCAACCGCGCGCATCGCCTTGTGCGGTTGCACATTTAAACCCAACGCGCTTCTCGGGCACATCTGCGTACACATGCTGCAATTGCAGCACACCGCCTTTGCAAGGCGGATATCACGCTCTATGTTGTCCTGCTTCTTTGCGATCAGCGGATGGTCGTCCGCGACCACAAGCAGGCCGCCCGTCGTTTTTGTCACCGGCGTGCTCAGGTCTTTTGTCAGCTTGCCCATGCACGGCCCGCCGATCACCACGGTATAACCGCTCATGTCCTGCGGCGCTCCTGCCCGCTCGAGCAGCATCGATATCGGCGTACCGATCGGCACGCGCAGCGTAAGCGGCCGCTTAACCTGTGCGCCCACCGTCACCAGCTTGTCTGTCACCGGCTGCCCCCGCAAAGCGTTCGCGATATTGACAATCGTGCTTACATTACAAACGACCGCACCCACGTCAAGCGGCAGACCGCCTGTAGGGATGACCTTACCCGTTACCTCAAACACCATTTGCTGTTCGTCTCCGGCGGGGTAATAACTTTTAAACAGCTTCACTTCTACGCCGCCTGCACTTTGCGCCGCATTACATAGCGCCTGTACCGCTTCATGATAATGTTCCTTTAAACAGATGACCGCTTTTTTTGCGCCCACCTGTTCTTTCACCGCCACGATTCCCGCAACCACATCCTGCGCATATTTTGCCATCAGTTGCTGGTCTACGCGCAGCAGCGGCTCACATTCCGCGCCATTGCCGATCACGTATTCCGCCTGGCATCCGATCTTCACATGTGTGGGGAATCCCGCGCCGCCCGCGCCGATGACCCCCGCTTCCCTTACGCTGTCAATCAAACTCATACCCATACCTCGTCAAATAATCCTCAGGTCTCCCTGTAATACGCATCTTCTTGTACGCGTAAACGTCCGCGCGCTCGTTTGTCCTTCGCCGGTAGGCGTTGCGATCGTCATCGTCGCAAACCCTTCCCCGCCAAAGCCGTTGCCCGCGTAAGACGGCCCGTTTTTCACAAAAATCGTTGTATTGAGCGCCGCCGCCGCGATCGAAAGATGCCGTACGTTCATAGAATGGATGACCGCCGAATGCTTGCAGTTTTTCTCTGCCAGCAGCGCGCTTGCAACAGCGTCGTTGATGTCGCGCACTCTGGCAATCCCCAAAACAGGCATCAGCATCTCCGTCATAATAAACGGGTGCGTGCGCTCTACCTCCGCAATGATGATGCGCGGCTCGCCCGTGAAAGCCACACCTGCATCACGCAGGATGACCGAGGCGTTCCTGCCCACATAATTACGGTTGATCACATAATTACCGTTTTTTTCGACAAGCGTTGTTTGTAACACCTTATCGATATCCGCGCCGCAGATCCTGACCGCGCCGTTTTTGCACATTTCCTCCATCAGGCGCTCCGCGATCGTCTCAAACGCAAATACCTCTTTTTCGGAAAGACACATCACATTGTTGTCAAAGCTGGCTCCGTCGATGATATCCTTTGCCGCCTTTGCAATATCCGCCGTATCGTCCACAATGGCGGGCGGGTTGCCCGGCCCTGCGGCAATCACTTTTTTGCCTGTTTTCATAGCAACGGCTACGACGGCCTCGCCGCCCGTCACAGAAAGCAGCGGCACATCCCTGTGCTCCATCATCTTCTGACCGCTCTGCATCGTCGGTTCCTTTACCGTCGTAACCAGCGTTGGCGGCCCTCCGGCCGAAACGATCGCTTCATTCACGATGCGCATCGCCTCCTGCGAGCATTTCTTTGCCGCCGGATGCGGATTGAATACGACCGCGTTTCCCGCGGAGATCATGCTGATCGCGTTGTTGATGACCGTGCTTGTAGGGTTTGTCGACGGAATGATGGAACCGATCACGCCGAACGGCGCGTGCTCAAAAAGCGTCAGACCGTCGTCGCCTGAAAGCGCACGTGTCTCGATATCCTCTATACCCGGCGTCCCCTCCGAAACCAGTACGTTCTTGAACGCCTTCTGGTCGGCGTGGCCATATCCCGTTTCCTCATGCGCCATCGTACCTAAGTATTCCGCATGCTTTACGCCTGCCAGACGGATCGCTTCTATCATACGCCTGCGCTCCTTGAGCGTCATTTGCGTGAGTTCCCGCTGCGCCTGTACCGCATTCTGTACCGCTTCGTCCATATCGTCGCACAGCCATTGCGCACTGCCTGCCGTCGTTCTTTGCAGCAAGCCGCTTACCGTGCTAGCGATCATTTCCCTCAATTGCTCGTCCGTCATTTGCATCCCTTCGCTCCCCCGCTGCCTGTTTATTTCTTCCCGCTGCCGGACGCCTTGTCAAACATTCGCCCGCCGCCGATATCCACACTGTCGATGATGGCCACGATGGTGCAGTCCGTAGGCTTATCGGACATCGTATCCGTCATACGCGCGCTGCTTCCACCCACCAGCATCACGACTTCGCCTTCTCCCGCACCTACCGTGTCAAGGCTCGCTACCGCGCGCCCGCTTTCTTCAAAGGTCAGCACATCGAGGGGCTGTACGATCAGAATCTTGATGCCATCCAGGCGCTGTGCTTTTTTGGTGCTGACGACCTGCCCTTTCACGATCCCAAGCTGCATCTTTACACACCCCCTTCACTAAATTTCTTATAAATGACTTTCCCGTTTTCCTCGATCGAATCGAGCACTGCCACGACCGTGTAGTCGATGGGATAGTTTTCCAGTCCGTCCACCTTGCGCGAGCTGCTGCCCCGGCAGCACATCACCACTTCGCCGTCTCCCGCATCCACTGCGTCCACAACGACCTCGATCTCTCCCGTATCCGTAAGGGTGTCCGGATCAAGTCCTCCCACGACGAGCAGCTTAAGCCCGTTTAAGTATTCACTTTTTGTACTGCTGACCACAGTACCCCGGACTTTTCCTATCAGCATTGTCTTACTCCCATGCCGTTTCTCTCAGTATAATGCCCGTTTCCTTAAGCGCCTCGCGCCCAAGCGGTGTAATGATCGCGTTTTTTGTACAGCATACGCATTCTTCTCCCGCCCTGTGCGCATCCAGCACGTCACGTTCCGTCAGCAGGGAAAAGGTTTTCTCCGCTTTGATCTCTTTGCAGCGGTATTCCAGTATGTCGATATCCATCGCCCGCAGCGCGTCCACCGTATCTACAATCTTTTCAAAAAATGTATTCCTTGCAAAGCGCGGCGGAACAAAATCCAGTACGACGCTCATGTGCACACCCCACAGCAACGCGCGCAGCAGTGCCCGCGTAACGGGCGTTCTGTCATCGCCTTTTGCAAGCCGATCCATCAGGGCGATACCCGGCGCGACCAGCGCGACCTTCTCCGCCTTTTCTAGTCTTTTAAAAAGTTGTTCATCCTGTTCGTTTATTTTGATTGGGGATATTCCCGCCCCTGAAAAATCCGCTTCATGGAGGAGTAGACAATCGATACCGTTTCCATAGGTTTTTATCAGGAGTTCTCTGCACTTCTCAGGAGCGGGGACATAACCTGTCATAATGGCGACCGTAGTGCCGTCTTCGTTTTGTATGCCGGACAAACGTCTATCATCCGCCTGTATGCTTTGCATTACCTTCTTTACGATCGCAGTAATATCGATACTGTTACTATCCATTCTACCCGCCTATCTGACGATCTCGAGCAGGTCGCCGTTCACGATCATGCCCGCGTTCGCTTCGTCCGTATCGATATGCAGCTCCAGTTCAAAATCATCCTGTACGCGCACCGCCACATTATCCATGCGCATGGCGCGCTGCCCATGCCGCTCAAGGCACACCACATCGCGGTCGCAAATGCCAAGCATATGTGCCTGCGATGTGCTGGCGTGAATGTGCCGTGCCGCGACGATCACGCCGCCCGCAAGCTCTACTTCGCCAGCCGGCCCGATAAGCCTTGCCCCCGGCGTACCCGCAAGCTCACCGGACATTCTGATCACAGGCTCCACTCCCGTCTTAAAGCAATCTGTGAGCGACAGCTCCACTTGTGTCTGTGCGCGCAGCGGCCCCAGTACGCGTATCTTTTCGATGCTTCCCTTTTTTCCGATCAGAATAAGCGTTTCGTGGCAGGCATACTGTCCGTGCTGCAGAAGGGGCTTGCTTTGCGCAAGCACATATCCTCTGCCAAAAAGCGTTTGCACATCTTTTTCACTCAAATGGATGTGACGGTTAGAAACCGCGGCAGGTACATAAAACCGCCCGCACAGTCTTGCGGCTGCGCTGATCGCAGAAATACGGATTTGCGTTTTCATTTGGGCAGCATCCATTATCATCCAACCTCTGTTTGTTATTGTAAGCTTTCTAGTTTAAGTTATCTGATGACTTTAGCTAGATGTTAAACCATAGCTTTTATTTTGTCAATAGATTTTCAAAAATTTATACAAAAAAACGCGTACTTTTCGATACGCGTTTTTCAATCGTTTTTTTCTTCACTTATCCTTTAAGCGCAGTGTTAAAGCATTCAGCGCAACCACGACCGTACTGACGGACATCAGCGCCGCCCCTACCGCCGGATCGAGCAGTATGCCGATTGGCGCCAGCACGCCCGCTGCAAGCGGAATAGCCACGATATTGTACCCCGCGCCCCACCACAGGTTTTGTACCATCTTCCTGCTTGTTCTTCTGGCGGGCGTCAAAAATTTCAGGATGTCGGCCGGATCGCTGCGCACCAGTACCACATCGGCAGAATCGATCGCCACGTCCGTCCCTGCGCCGATCGCAATGCCGATATCCGCCCGCGCAAGGCTGGGTGCGTCATTGATGCCGTCGCCCACCATCATAACGACCTTGCCCTGCTCCTCATATTGACGGATGATTTTTTCCTTATCGTCCGGCAGCAGCGCAGCGTGTACATCCGCAATCCCCAGTTGACGCGCGACCGAGCGTGCCGCGGCCTCGTTGTCGCCCGTCAGCATGACAGGAACCACGCCCTGCTTTTTCAGCGCCTCCACCATTGTTTTGGCATTCTTCTTGATGCGGTCGCCCTGCGCGACCATGCCTACCGCTTTTTCGTTTTCCAGCAAAAAGCTTATAGAATTTCCTTCCTCCGACAACGCACGAAACGCTTCAACATCGTACGCTACCCCCTGTTTATCCAGATACGCCGCATTGACGACCTCTATTTCATTGCCTTCATATTTGCCTGCAAGCCCCACGCCCGCGATAGTCCTGACCCCTTCCACAGAAGGGACGGCAATGCCGCGTGCCTCAGCCTCGCGCAGTATACCCGCCGCGAGCGGATGGTTCGTGTTCCATACTATTTCTCCTTTTTTGATATTTGTATAGTAATACCCATTTCCTGCTCATATCACACCAATACATGGCAATAAAAAAAGCGCATTTTCATGCGCCTTCTCATTGACCGTTCTTCTATCTCCACACATGTATTTTTTTCAACACCTGTACGATCTTCTTTCCTCCGCGTATTTGCAGCATCTCACGTTCGTTGACCGCCTTTACAAGCACCAGCATAAAGAAGTAAACGACCAGACCCACGAGCACGCACGCGATCACACCGACAGCATTGGAATACGGCGCAATAAGCGAATACACAAGATACGCGATAGACGCCATCACCGCCGTAGCCGCGATGGGCTTGAGCAGGTGCTCTCCCCATTTGATGCGCACACCCGTATATTTGCGCACGAACAAATAGTTCATAACCGCGGCAATCACATAACACATCACCGTACCGATGACCGCGCCGTAAATATTGATCTGTGGGATGCTCATCAAAAACAAGCTCAGCCCGATTTTGACGCCCGCGCCCACCGCGAGGGCAATGGGCGGCAGGTTTTGCTTGCCGATCCCCTGCAAAACGCCTGTCATGGTCTGCATGAAGGGCAGGAACACCGCGACAGAGCACATTGTCATCAAAAGCCCCGTTGCAAGCTGATGCTGCGCCGGGGTAGAACCCGGATATAAAAACGAAAAGATCGGTGACGCGAATACAAAAAACGCGACCGTCACGGGTATGCCTTCCAAAAACGCAAACTTGATGCCGTGCAGCACGTTTGCCTTCACACGGTCGTTGTCCCCCAGCTTAAGCGCTTCGCTGATCGCTGGCACAACGCTCATTTGCAGCGCCTGCGATACGATCGCCGCCAAATTGATGATCGTCAGCACGCCGCCCGAAAGCGTCCCGTACATGCTGCGCACCGCAGCGCTCTCATAGCCTAAGGCAAGCATACTGCGCGGAATGATGACGGAATCTACAAAGGCGACGATAGGCATAACGAGACCTGCCACTGTGATTGGCAGCGCCAATATCAGTACTTTGCCAAGCAACGGCTTGACATCCGCCCACGAAAGCTTTATTTTGTAGGCCAGCATCATATCCTGCGTCATCTGCCTCTTTTGCTTACCGTACGCCCCCATCGTATAAAGGAGCGCGACCGCTTCAGAGACCGTGATGCCAAGCAGCGCACCTGCCGCGCCGAATTCCATACGTCCCGTCCATTTGAGCAGGAAATACGCAAAAGCAAGCCCCACGCCCACCTTGACGAATTGCTCAATGATCTGCGACAGCGCCGTCGGCTTCATGTTTTGCAGCCCCTGGAAATAGCCGCGGTACGCGCACATCACAGATACAAAGAAAAGCGCGGGCGCGAGCGCCATCAGCGAATACTGGCCGCCGGGAAGCGCCTGCAACTGCGTGATCGGCCCTGCCAGGCAGAACATGGCGACAGACGTCGCAAGCCCGACGAGGATAAGGAACATACGCGACGTTCTAAAAACCGCGTACGCGCCCTTGTAGTCTCCTGTTGTCACACGTTCGGAAACGAGCTTGGAGATCGCGATGGGAAGCCCCACCGTAGAAATGATCAGTAGTGCCGAATAGACCGGAAACGCCTGCTGGTAATAACTCATGCCCTCTAAAGAAATAAAGTCCGCGAGGACAATCCGGTAAAGCGCGCCCACGATCTTTACGATCACACCGGCCGCGCCTAATATCAATGTGCTTTTAATAAGACTTTTTGTCGTGCTTGACATAGTATACCCCTGTCATGTTTTTTCTGTTTACATATGCGACTTATTATAGCACGGAACGCGCAAAGGGGAAAGTCAAAAAAAACCGTACACTACAAGAGGTACGGTTCTTTCAAATAAAGTCTTTACGGTGCGTCAATCAGCGACCATTCTATCGTTGTGCCATAGGCGACGTTCGGCACTCCCTGCCCGCCGTCGAGCGAGACAAGTATGCCACGGTTTGCCGCCCAGCTGATATTCGTTTGGGGTGTGCTTCCCGTAACGCCGTTATAAATCGTCATAGGGACGCTCCCCAGTGCATGACTCGTTCCGCTGCCGTCCACATAGACAAGTGCACCCGGCAGCGTATACGTCGTTCCTCCATTCGTTCCCGAAAGTGGCTGCGCAATGCTTGCATCTATCCGAAAACTGCTGCCCGCTCCCCGCGTGTCTTCAACCGACATTGTCCATCCGGCGTCCTGCCGCCCGACCGTCTGTGGCAAAGCCGAAACCTGTCCGGTAAGGAACGCCAGTTCGGCGGGTACATTATAAAATCGAAGGACACTCGGCTGCGCAAGCACGCTCGTAATATGCCGTGCCTTCAGATAATTTTTATGACTCATGGCAATGACTTCCGTCCCCTGTGCAATCGGTGAATCCGGTACGTTCACGGCATATATCCCGCTGCCGTCGGCAGTGGTATTCAATGTTTGCGCGACCGAATTGTTCGTATAGCTCACCCTCACGTCCGCTGCGGATACCGCTGTACCTATGATCTGCGTATCCTGCGGATAGATGTCGTCTGTATCCAGATAATAACTTCCCATTACCATGATCGGCATATTGTAGGTATCAAAATTTGTGCTGTTAAAAGGGCTGGTGAATGGGTCGGTTCCAGAATCATAATTGGAAATAGATGCTGCCGTTACCGCAGATGTACTCATCGTTACACTAAGATTCATCACACTGGAGTCGTTCTTATTCCAAATGTTCGCGGGCATATTCGCGATGCTGTCCGTAAGCCCTGAATCCGTTGTCCACGCGTTGATCGAGCCTACCGTTCCGGAAATCGTTGCTGTTCCCTGGAATACCGAAACCACCCTCTTATAGACAGTGTTAGGGTTATATAGCTTCACCCTTGCCGGATTATTCAACTGCATCTGCGCGCCACTGGTATAAAAGCGGATCAGTCCATTCAAAGTTGTGTTTGTGCTTCTCTGCACATCCAACACAGCCCCTTCATCCACCTGCAACAACGTATTGATACCGATGGTAGGATATCCCGCACCCGCCGCAGTCTGATCGATGTACAGTGCCGCCCCCTCGTTTAGCGTCACCGACTCCACACGATGATCGTAGGACGTAAATCCATTTCTCGCTGTAACAAAAAGGGATGCACCCGTACCAATCGTCACCACCGGCTTTTGGTTTGCTGCCGCGCCCGCTCCTTCTACATAGATAAAACCATACACAGTGGTGAGCGTTGAAGTATGGCTGGCCGTCACATTCGCGCCGTCAAATACCTTCAAATACTGGTTGCTGCCGGAATTCCCACGGAACCAGAACATAGCCGTATCGCCCACCGCTTTCGAAAATGTTGTCACCCCGCCAATCTCTACCTGGGAAACCTCCCCCACCTCCTGCGGAGGATCACCGCCGTTTTGCGTTATTGTAACGGTACAATCCACATACCGTGTCAGTCCCCGCCAGTTGTATGTCATCTGCGGGCCGGTATAGGTCACATTTTCGTAGCTAAGCGTACAACTTGTATACCCATCGTACACCATAAACGGCCCGTAGTAATTCTTGCCGTTGATGTTTACATCCTTGACTGTAAGGCTAAAATCGTTTTTCACGATTCGGATCGTATTTGCAGCAGAACCGCCCGCGATATCCGTAATCGTGTAAATGGTACTCGTATCACCTTTTGGGTGTCCCACAATTGTCACAGCGGTACGCGAAGTATTGATTTGTATTCCGCCTGCCTGATAGACGATGTCTCCGTTTAGGTAAATGGTATCCACCCCTGCATAGGTACTGTAGTCGGTTAATACCGTCTTAAGATCGGCAAAATTATCGACCATCACTTCATTGGGATCAAGTCCGCTCGTCACGATCGAAAGTGGCATGATCGCCAGTTCTTCCGCAGCAGCATCAGCCTCTTCCGGCTGCAGCGCTTCGGGCTTATCCGTCGCCTCCGGTACAGTGCTCTCAGGTTCTGTCGTTGCTTCCGGCAGTTGTTCTTCCTTCTCCTGCTCGGCGGGTGTTGGGGAAGGCTGCACTTCGCTCTCCTGCGGCTGCTCCTCCGTCTGTGCGGCTTCCGGCTCGTCAGACACTGCCACAACCTGCCCTGCCGGTGGCTGTGCAGCCTCCTGCGCATAAGCCGGTATTCCTGCCATCACGAGCGCGGCGGCCAGAATAAACAATATGATTCGGTTCTTTTTGAACCTCTTTTTTCTGGTCGCCTTTCTCATACTATCGTTATTTTCTCCTTCCGGATCTTGTCATTCTCTGCCCTGCTTCTACTGTTTCTTCTTTCTTTTTCCTGCGCTTCATTGCCGCCAGCAAAAACACGATGACCAGGATAAGCACCACGAGGATCACGATCAACAGGATCACCCACCACGGGATACCCTGTGATTGCTCCACAGATTCTTTGTTGATCTCCTGCGCCGTCTGCGCACTCACTTCAAAGGGCAGTTCAAACTTCCATTCTTTATCTTCAAGTTTCATCGAAACATTGCTTACATATTTACCCGGGGCGATCTCTCCGTCCCACATCACCGCATACGGCATCACCGAATTGGGCGCCATATCGATCGTTTTTGTACTCGTTTTTACGACTGCCTGTTCGTTTTGCGAATAGACCTCGATATCGAGCTGTACATTTTTTGCGATCGCCGCTTCCGTATTCCTGATATAGTGTACGACATTGACGCGATAATTGAGAAGTTCCGGCTTCGCTTCCACTCCCACAAACGCAGGAAGCACCTCTTTGTCAGTTTCTGTCAGCTTTACACCCAGCACATAGCTATATTCATTATTGATATAAACGCCCTGCTGCGCCTGCTGTCCGCTGGGCTGTGATGTTTGTTCATCCTCTTTTACCTGTGTCAATACGATCCCGCCAAGGATCACGCCGTCATATACTTCTGCCGGCATCTCTATGCCCACAACTGCCGTCGCCGATTTCCCCGCAGGAATCGTGAGCTCCGGCGTTTTTACTTCCGCTATCTCCGAAAACGGCGTCTTTAAGGTCTCGTCCCCCACGTCAGGCGTCTTATAATCTATGATTCCGTTTGCGTTGGTCGAAGCGCTGATCGCCGCAACTTTTACTTTGATCTCTTCCGTGCTTTCGTTAAAAACCTGCACAGAAAGGGCTTGTTTTTGTTTGGCCTCCATCTGAAGATCGAAATAGGAAACGCCGCTATTTTTCTGGTTTTCCGGCAGGTTCGCACTCACAGAAAAACCTACCGCCTCGCTTTTGTCCGCGGCATATACCGTTGCCGGGATCAACGCAAGCAATAAGGCAGCAACAACCAATAAAACGGTTATCCTGATCTTTTTCTTTCCCATAAATCTCCTTCCCTTTTATCCGCGTGTCCGGATTCTATGTTCCGGACACGCACTTTTTGGTTTTCCCATCACGGAGCGTCTTCTAGTGTCCAGGATAATATCGCCGTATGCTCACCGATCTGCTGGTGCTGTACAGGTACGTTGATCGACGCATTAGGAGCCGTCCACGAAACGTTCCACGTACCGCGCCCGCTGTTCACTGCCGCCGTCGCTACTGTGTCTGCCGCACCGCTTGTCGCAAGCGTGACAGGCGTCTTTACGACAGGGGCTGTATCGCTTGTGCCCACGCCTGCTGCCGTACCGCTTGTCAGCGTGATCGTAGCGCTTCCGATGGGCGTCGTTCCTCCCGTCACGGTAAACGCGCCAAGCTGCGCTGTTACTTTCCAGCCGGCTCCGCTTCCGCGTGCATCTGCTACCTGCATGGTGCTCGGTCCTGTCGGCGTTGCGAAATCAACCGTTGTGTTATCAATGGCATGCGTCCCAAAATTGAGCGCCGGTACTGCGTTAAGCTCTAAATTCCCTGCCGTAAACTCAATCTTCGCCTCCGATGTGTCACTGTCTGCCGGAGCCGCCAAAGCAACTGCGCCAAACGCAAACACCATGACTGCGGCCAATACCGCTGATAAGAGAATCTTTCCTTTTTTCTGCATTCTTTCTGTTCCTTTCAAGTATTATATACACAATTTTTGCACTATTAACAACAAATAGCACATATAATTGCTATGTATTTAATATAAACGATAGGTTTTTTCAAGTACTCTTGTTGCAGAAATCACACACACCAAGTGTGACAAATGTGTGCAAAAAAAGAACCGCCAACAAGCGGTTCTTTTCAGTATTCTTTTCCTTACATCGGCTCAAAGACAGCGGGACGGTTCAGCTTCCCAAAGCACACCGGCTGCGAGCCACGTTCCATGCCCTGCGGCAGCTTTGCACTCAAAATCTTGCTGTTATCGTATGTTTTAAAAAAATATTCACAGGTCGCCGTGTTCATGAACGCAATATAACGGGTATAGTCGACCGTATCCCTGCTTGTGACCACTACGCCTTTGGGAATGCTCACCCCTTCCAGAATATGAAAACAAGTGATGACCGCCTCGTCCCTTCCCTCGGGGATCGGCACAAAGCTTCTCTGGTATGCCGTGCGCACA
>NZ_JAYFPU010000209.1:0-10567 GCF_034927525.1 Christensenella sp. | reverse complement strand
ATGTGGTCATCCCCAACGGCGTGCTCGATAAGGAGATGGTGCTTACCTCTCACGGGCTTCCCGACCAGTCGGTCAACAACCAGCTCAACATCGGGATATCCTTTGACAGCGACATCGATCTCGCGAAAAAGATCATCACAGACGCTGTGACGGCACACAAAGACCATATCGATATGCGCAGCGAACAGGAGAAGAAAAACGGCGCGCCCGAGGTGCTCATCCGCATCACGGATTTTGCTCCGTCGGCCGTCATGCTGCGCGCGTTCGTGTGGTCAAAAGACCTTGTAACAGGCAACCAGATATTATCCGACCTGCGCTATACGATCAAAAAACAGTTCGACGCAAACGGGATTGTGATTCCATATCAAACGCAGACAGTCGTACTGGCAGAAAAAGAGGACGGAAAGTGATCCGTCTTTTTTTCCGCGGCAGCAAGAACGATGTCAATAAATCTTAGGATACTCTTAAGATTTTGTTTCGAAGTTTTTATGTTTGAGGTGCTATCGTATGCTTATAAGTAAGCATACGAGGTGATGTGATATGCTGAAAATCAAACGGGTATACGACAGTGCAGAAGAACAGGACGGGTACCGTATCCTGGTGGACAGGCTGTGGCCGCGGGGAGTTTCAAAGGAAAAGGCAGATATCGGCCTGTGGGCAAAGGACATTGCGCCCACGCCGCAGTTGCGCAAAGATTTCGGTCATGAGCCCGAAAAGTTCCCCGCGTTTTTGGAGCAATACACAAAAGAGCTGGAAGGCAACCCTTCCATAGAGGCGTTTGTGGATGCTGTCAGGGAAAGGCTTGCGCAGGGGAACGTCACGCTGGTGTATGGCGCGAGGGATACGCAGCACAACGACGCTGTCGTATTGGAAGCATTTCTGGAGCAAAACTTGGCCGCGAAGGCCGGAAAGGAATGACAATGAAAGTAATATTACATGTAGATGAAGCGAAAAAATGGAAGCTGGCGTTGGAAAACGCCAAAAACCTGCTGCAATACGGGGAAGAGTTTGGAAAAGAATATGTTGTGGAGATTTTAGCGAACAGTGCGGCGGTCACGTCGCTCACGCAGGCAAAGGCAAAAGAGGAAGGCCTGTTTGCGGATATGGAAGATTTGGCGATACAGGCCGTCGCGTTTGTGGCGTGCAGGAACGCACTCAAGGCAAACGCCGTGCTGGAGGGAAGCCTGATTCCCTTTGTGGAGGTCGTTCCGGCGGGAGTCGCAGAGCTTGCAGATAAACAGGCCGACGGATATGCGTACGTAAAGCCGTAAAGAACAAGTAAGAAAAAGGGCATAGAAGAATCTATGCCCTTTTTTCTTACAAGCTGACAAGCCGCCGTGTTTTCCATCTTCCGCGGAAGAAGTAGACGGCGGCGACGATCGCGGGAGGCACGGGCGCAAGCATCTCCGCCACGTAGACGCCAACAAAGCCGTACCCTAGTGCAAACCCCAGAATCAGGCTGCCCGCAATGCGGATGACGAGGCAATCGAGCATGGAGTTTAAAAACGCAAACATTGCGTCACCCACGCCGGTGGCAAAGGAATTGAACGCGTACATCACGGCGTAAACGATACAGTTGAGACCGCAGCATATCCGCAGGTAAAGGATGCCTTCGCTGATGACAGCCGGGTCGGTGTTAAAAAGCATGACCAGCTGCGGTGCAAAAAGCTGGAAGATCACGGTCGTAATGGCAGCTGCGGCAACACACAGTTTTGCGCCTGTTTTTGCCGCGGCCTCTGCGCGCGCAACGTTTCCCGCGCCCATCACCTGTCCGGTGATCGTCGTCATCGCCTGCCCTACCGCCCAGATGGGCATGGCGGCAAAAGTGTTGAGCTTAAGCCCGATGCCCGATGCGGCGGCGACCGCTACGCCGAACACATTGAGCATGCCCGTTGCGATCAGGTAAGAAAGGTTGAGGATCGCCATTTGGCCTGCTGTGGGCAGGCCGATCTTTAGGATCAATTTTGCTGTTTTTTTGAGGAACCGCCCGCCCGCGTACGCCCCTTTGGCAAGGCCGGAACGCTTCAGGTGGATGGCGGCGAGCAGAAAAGAGATGCCTTGGGAGGCAACCGTCGCGATGGCAGCCCCCTTTGTACCCATATGGAGGCCGCCGACCAGCAACAGATCGAGCACGATGTTGACGATCGTCGCCGCCAGCACGAAATAAAGCGGGTGTTTGGAATCGCCCATGCCGCGCAGCACGGCGCATACCGCGTTGTAACCAAACACAAACGCCGTCCCCATACAAACGACGTTCATATAATCATCCGCGTATTGCATCGCTTCCTTGGGGAGCTGCATCAATGTAAGCAGCGGACGGTAGGCGAGCAGGCTTACGACCGTGATCAGCGCGGAAAGAAGCATGGAAAGCGTGAACAGTGTGCCGATGGTCTGTGCCCGCTGCTGCTTATCGCGCGCGCCCTCGAACTGCGCGACAAGTACCGCGCCGCCTGTGGTGATGCCTGTACACAGCGACGTGATCACAAAAACAATCATCGAGGCGCTGCTTAAGGCAGCAAGCCCCTCGCTGCCCACGAACTGTCCGACCACGACCATATCCACGATGCTGTATAAGGACTGCAGAAGGTTTGCTAGAAACAGCGGCCATGCAAAGCGAAGCATTTGCCGGGCCATGTTACCCGACGTAAAATCCTGTATTGTCTGATTCATAATGATATTCCTTTTTTTGAGCCATAGTAGCATTCCGCGGCACAAAAAAACCGCGGGACATTGCCTGCGGCCATATCATCAGAATCCATCAGAAAAAACAGTATCGAAACAAAAGCGCATTTATGCGCGCATCAACACCATCGACCGATGAAACGGCTTTTACAAGCCGGATTAGGCTCTATGCAATGTCTCATCCTGTCCATTTGCACAGAGCTGCTTAAAATACAAAATTTCATACTGCTGTCACCTTTCGTCCTTTTATGATACGCGTCCCAAAGATGCGTGTCAAGAAGGGTACCATGAAAGCTACGCAATAAAAAAGGCGGGAAAGCACCCCGCCTTTTAGCTGTTACTATTCTACGAAAACGCCCGCACGAACGAGCTTGACGCCGTTTTCCAGGCAATCGCCCACCGGGCAATGGCTCTCGATATAATCCGCAAGCTTTTCTGCTGCCGCCTGACCGGATTTTGTCTTAAAGTGCATCGTGAAACGGATCTCCTGAAACCCGTTGCGTACGTCCGCAAGGTCTAAAAATCCATCGGGATCAAGGTCGCCTTCCATCTCCACATGGAAATCTTCAAGGTCTACGCCGCATTTTTGCGCAAACGCCGCCGCGCAAATGGTCTGGCATGCCCCGAGCGCGCACAAGATCGCCTCGACCGGGTTAAGACCCTTGTCTGTACCGCCTAATTCCGGCGGTTCGTCCAGCAAAATCTTAAAACCACGGGAATCCGTCTCCACCTGCAATCCGCCCGGAAGCTTCTTTGCAGTTGCTTTGAATGTCGTTAACATGAATACGCACCTTCTTTCTTTTTAATGGATATATTGCCATACCTAAATCATATAGTGTCTCAAAATGAAACACAAAAACAGAAAAGCCACAAAACGGCAATAATCGGAAGGATATATGCACGTGGAGGAGATAATGTTAAAGAACAGCAAAACGGATCAATATTCATTTATTTTTAAGAAAGTTTTACTAAATTTTCTATTTCTTATTTACATGTTTTCGATTATAATAGGCAATGGTAACAAAAGGAAGTGAGAGAACAAATGATTTCAGACTTAACAGCTTGCCTGATCGTCATCGGGCTGGGAGCCGTCGTAGTACTGATCCTCAACCGGATCATGACGGTCGTATCCCCGCCGCAGGAAAAGACATGGCTGACAGAATTTCAATATGCGCACAGAGGGTTGCACGACGAAACGGTAGCCGAAAATTCTCTGCAGGCGTTTCAGAATGCGGTGGATGCTGAATTTGCCATCGAGTTCGATGTACAGCTTTCAAAAGACGGAAAGATCATGGTGTTCCACGACAGGGATTTAGAGCGCATGACGGGCGTGTCGGGAAGGCTCAAAGACCGTACCTACCGCGAGCTGAGGAGCCTGCGCCTTAGGGGTACGGATCAGAAGATCCCTACGCTTGAGGAAGCGCTCGCAGTGGTAGGCGGCAAAGTGCCGCTGCTGATCGAGATCAAGAACCGCGGCATGGCGGGAGCGCTCGAGAGAAAGCTTTACAATGCTTTGCTCGGCTATGAGGGAAAATACGCGATCCAGTCGTTTTCGCCCTTTTCGGTCAGATGGTTCCGGCGCAACGCACCGCACATCTACCGCGGACAGCTTGCGTGTAACTTCTGGAAGTGCAACGAATTTGCAGCCAGCAAGATCCAACGCTTTTTGATCGCAAACCTACTGCTTATCATACAAAAGCTGGGTGTGAATTTTATCTGTAAGCCCAACTTCATCAGCTATGAGCTGCATAAGGTAAATTCGCGGCTCATCAAGCGGCTGCGCAGGAAGGGAGCGCCCATCTTTGCATGGACGGTGCGCAACCACGAGCAGTACGACGACGCAAAGCAATATACGGATTCCGTCATTTTCGAGGGATTCCGGCCTAAGGATATGTAACATATAAGGACAGTAAAAACCACTCCAAAGGACGGAGTGGTTTTTTGCTATCACCAAATTATGATAAAGAGGGAAATCAATCAAATGGATTTTCCGTCGGGTACAGCATACCCTTCGGTTGGTTAAACGCAATATCCGTTACACCAAGATAGGTAAAGATCGTATGCAGCGCCCTGCCGCAATGCGCAAACGCCACCGCGCCATGATGGGGGTAATGCTTTTCGATCAGCACATGACGGTAAAAGCGTCCCATTTCGGAAATAGCGAAAATGCCGATGCCGCCAAAGCTTCCCGTAGCGACAGGCAAAATCTCTCCCTGCGCGATGTAGGAGGTAAGACGTGCGTCCGCCGTGCTTTGCAGGCGGAAAAACGTGATCTGTCCGGGCGCGATATCGCCCTCCAGCGTACCGCGCGTGAAGTCCGGCTCGCCGCCGTCCTCCAGCAGGCGGTTTTGGATGAGCTGGTATTTTACCGCCCCCTGCGAAAGCTTGCAGAACGGCGTATTGCCACAATGGAAGCCCATAAACGTATCGTGCAGCGCGTAGTCGTAGTTTGGCTTAATGTGCGTTTCATATAAGTCGGCGGGCACGGTGTTGTTGATATCGAGAAGCGTGACCGCGTCCTGCGTCACACAAGCGCCGATGTATTCGCTCAGCGCGCCATAGATATCCACCTCGCACGCCACAGGGTATCCCTGCGAGGCAAGGCGGCTGTTGACGTAACACGGTTCAAAGCCGAATTCCTCCGGAAAGGCAGGCCAACACTTGTTGGCGAATACGACGTAGTCGCGCGCGCCCTTGTTCTGCTCCGCCCAGTCCATAAGGGTCAGCTCATACTGCGCCATGCGCGGCAGCAGGTCGGGATAGGTGTTGCCCATGCCGAGCTCGTTTGCCATATCCGCAGCCACCTCCGCTATGCGCGGGTCGTCCTTGTGCGCACGGTATGCGACAAGCAGGTCAAGCTCGGAATTTTCCTGTATTTCCACGCCCACGTCGTATAAGGGTTTGATGGGCGCGTTGCAGGCAAAAAAGTCCTGCGGACGAGGGCCGAAGGTAATGATCTTCAAATGCGAAAGCCCGATCAGCGTGCGCGCGACGGGGACAAAGTCCGCGATCATGCCCGCGACCTCCTCCGCCGTACCCACGGGGTAAGAGGGAATGACCGCCGGTATTTTACGCAGCGCAAGGTTATACGAGCAGTTGAGCATGCCGCAATAAGCATCGCCACGGCCGTTGATCAAGTCTTTTCCCGATTCCTCGGCCGCCGCCGCATACATAACAGGACCGTCAAAACGTTGTGCGATCAGCGTTTCGGGCGTTTCCGGGCCGAAGTTGCCCAAAAATACCACGAGGGCGTTACAGCCCGCGGCCTTTGCTTCGTCCACGGCACGGATCATGTCCGTTTCGTTTTCCACTGTCGTTTTTGCTTCAAAGACCGAAAGTCCTTTTCCTTCGCATGCCTGCTTTACGGCTGCGCGGCGGCGTTCGGAAAGCGAGACCACAAAGCAGTCGCGGCTGACGGCGATCAGGCCTAATTTTACCTCAGGAATATTATTCATAACAAAGTCCTCCATCCTTTTTTTAAAGCGTAAGGTTATCGCCGACCAGCCCGATAAAAGCGCCGTCTTTTTCAAGACCGCTTTCTTTGTGGGCAATCAGCCATTTGTTGCGGGCAAATAAAAGCGCGTCTTCTTTGCCTGTAGAGGAAGCATTCTGCAAAGGCAGGTTCGTTCCGGCAGACAGTACAACGACACAGCGGAAGGCGTTTCCACCCTGCGCACACGGCGCATAGTGCAGTGTGGTGGCGTACAGTTCCACGGCAGTTCCAGCGGGGAGCGAAAAGGCTTCCATGCGCGAAGTGTCGTATGTATAGGATGCGGCATCGATGTCCTGCTGCCTTCCAAGCATCAGTATAAGGTCGGTGCAGGCAATATTGATCTCACTGCTGCGATGATACTCCACAGCGCTTAATGTATCGTTTTTGCCGTTGCAATAACCGATCTGTATGGGCATCCCGCCAAAAACGGAGTCTTTCAGTACCGCTGCTTCGCTCAGGTCGTGGAATGCCGGCACATCCGGCTCATAAACGACAGAGTCGGGCTGCGGTGTGTTTTCCATTGCAGAAATAAGCTGCGGAAAACGGTGGCCTGCCAAAATACGACCGTATTTTTCAAAAGAAGAAGATGAAACAGATTTGATATCCATCATATTTTACTCCTGTCAAAAATGATAAATGCAGAAAATGTGCTCGAGCACATTTTGTACAAATCAAACATAACACCATCGCGGTCACTTGTCAAATGATTTTCCATAAAAATATTGACGAAGAACAGGTAGGACGGTATCATGAAAATGAACAGTGTGCCTGTGCACATAATAAAAGGATGCGGAAAGGCAAACGGATGTCGGCGACAATCAAACAGATCGCGGAGCTGAGCGGCGTTTCAAGGGGAACGGTCGATCGGGTGCTCAACAACCGCGGCAAGGTAAAACCACAGACGGAAGCAGCGGTGCGCAGGGTGGCGGAGCAGCTTGGCTATCAGCCGAACCTTGCGGGCAAAGCGCTTGCCGTGCGCAAAAAAGCGCCGGTGATCGGCGTGGTCGTGTCTTCTGAGGAAAATCCGTTTTTTGAGGATGTGCTGCGCGGCGTCGCGCGTGCACAGCAAGAGCTTAAGGACTACGGCGTGCGCGTGCTGCGAAAACCGATGAAGGGCTACGACGTAAAGAGGCAGCTTGCGCTGATCGACGAGATACGCGACGAGATCAATGTGCTCATCTTAAATCCAATCAACGACCCGAAGATCGCCGCAGTGCTGAATGATCTGCAAAAGAACGGGGTCGGCGTGATCACCATGAACAACGATATTGAAAACTGTGACCGCCTGTGCTACGTGGGCTGTGACTATATACGCAGCGGACGTACTGCCTGCGGCATGATCGCCCTGATGACAAACGGACAGGCAAAGGTCGGCCTGTTGCCCGGCTCCAAAAAAATACTGGGGCACAACCAGCGTGTGCAGGGGTTCATCAATGCGGCGCGCGAGCGCTACCCGCAAATGGAGATCACAGGCGTAGAGGAAACGGAAGACGACGATATCGTCGCGTTTGAGACGACCAAAAATCTGCTGGCGGCACAGCCGCAGACGACCGCCTTGTTTGTGGCGGCGGCGGGCACGTACGGCGTTTGCCGCGCGGTCGAAGCGCTGCATAAGACGGATGAGATCACGATCGTATGCTGCGACGCGATCCCCTCCACCGTGGAAATGATGGAAAAGGGCGTGATAGAAGCGACGATCTGCCAGCAGCCGTTTACGCAGGGCAACAAATCGGTGCATATCGCGTTCGACTATGTGGTGAGCGGTATGCGGCCGCAAAAAGATACCTTTATCGTAAAAAATGAAATCAAAATATTAGAAAACTTGTAACGGGAGGATAGGATATGAAATATTTGTTAGGGATCGACATTGGCACATCAGCGACAAAGACCGTGCTATTTGACGAAGCGTTCGAGGTGATCGCTTCCAGTACGCAGGAATACCCGATGTACCAGCCGCACAATGGCTGGGCAGAGCAGCGCGCGGAGGACTGGCGCGATGCGGTTTTAAAAACGATCAAGGACGTCGTTAAAACATCCGGCGTTGCGGGCGAGGACATTGCGGGCGTGGGGCTGTCGGGGCAGATGCACGGGCTGGTGATGCTTGACGAACAAAACGAGGTCATTCGGCCGTCTATCATCTGGTGCGACCAGCGCACGGCAAAAGAATGCGAGGAGATCACGCAAAAAGTGGGGGCGGAAAGGCTGATCGAGATCACTGCCAACCCTGCGCTTACAGGGTTTACTGCCTCCAAGATTTTGTGGGTGCGTAACAACGAGCCGGAAAACTACGCGAAGTGCCGCCATATCCTGCTGCCCAAGGATTATATCCGCTTTATCCTGACAGGGGAATATGCGACGGAGGTGTCCGACGCGAGCGGCATGCAGCTGCTTGATGTACCCAAACGGCAGTGGTCGGCTGAGGTGCTTGAAAAACTGGACATCGATCCTGCTATGCTTGCCAAGGTATACGAATCACCGGAGGTCACGGGCACGATTTTGCCGGATATCGCAAAAGCGACGGGGCTTTCGGAAAAAACTGTTGTCGTGGGCGGTGCGGGAGACAATGCCGCGGCAGCGGTAGGCACGGGTATCGTGCAGGACGGGCGTGCATTCACAACGATCGGCACGAGCGGCGTAGTATATGCGCACAGCTCAAAGATCACCATCGATCCCAAAGGCCGTGTCCACACATTCTGCTGTGCGGTTCCCGGCTGCTGGCATGTGATGGGCGTGACGCAGGGGGCTGGCCTTTCGCTAAAGTGGTTCCGCGACCAGTTTTGCGGGGATTATGTGGAAGAAGCGAAAAAGCAGGGCGTGAACGTGTACGACCTGATGGGTAAGGATGCAGCGACAGTACCGGTAGGCAGCAATAAACTGATCTATCTACCCTACCTGATGGGCGAGCGTACGCCGCACTTAGACCCTGACTGCCGCGGCGTATTTTTTGGGTTGTCCGCTATCCACACCAAAAAAGATATGATCCGCGCGGTCATGGAGGGCGTTTCCTATTCGCTGAAAAATTGTGCGGATATCCTCTATGGTATGGGTGTTACGATCGACGAAATGATGGCGTGCGGCGGCGGCGGTACCAGCCCGCTGTGGCGGCAGATGCTGGCAGACCTCTATGGCTGCGACGACAAAACGATCGTATCCCAAGAGGGACCGGCTCTTGGCGTGGCGATCCTTGCCGCGGTAGGTGCGGGGCTTTACAGCGACGTTGTGTCTGCGTGCGCGAAGGCAGTAACGACCGACCAGAGCTGCCCGCCCATCCCGGAAAACCAAAAGGAATACCCCAAATACTATGAGGTGTACAACGATCTTTACGGATGCTTAAAAGAGGAATACAAAAAACTGGCAAGTATCTAAAAAATGATGATGCAGGAAAAGACCGGCGTATCGCCGGTCTTTTTTGTTGCTGCGCTCAGGCGACACTGTTTTTAAAAAGCAGCTTCGCCGTAAACATGCCAAGGATGACCCCTAAAAAGCTAAAAATGAGGTTAAAGACAATGTTGCCGAACGCGCGGGCATAGTCTGAAGCCAAAAACAAATTGATGGTCTCCATGCTGAAGGCAGAAAACGTAGAAAGCCCGCCGAGCATTCCTGTCGTCAAAAAGAGCTTTGCACGCGGCGTTATGATGGATGTTTGCTTTTCCATGCCCGCCAGAAAGCCGACCAGAAAACCGGCAATGATATTAGAAAAAAGTGTTGCGAGAGGCATTTGCACGGGCAGGGGCAGCATCAGCTTGGTGATCAAAAACCGCAGACAGCATCCAATAAAGCCGCCCGCACCCACTACTAAAAACTCGATCATAAAATTATTTCCTTTCCGTCAATAAAAAAAGCCGACAGCTTCTGCATATCCTGCAGAAGTCATCAGCGTAAAAGCGGTTTTGGTTTCCCACGGGAGCACTTCATTCCCTTGTCTTTATTTTAGCAATAAAATTTTGCTGCGTCAATCAAATCCCTAGATATGGCAGAACCGTAAACAATCTGTTAATATTCTATCGGTTTTTCACACCTTTTTTATAGGTTTGTTATAATGACAGTATTCTAGAGAAAAGGACAATACAATGTGAAGAAGATACTGGTGATAATGATAGGCGCTTTGACGCTTGTATGTACCCTGTCCGCCTGTGCTCTGCCCAATGCGGGCAAGATACAGGTCATATCGTCGCCTGAACCCGCGCCGAGTGCGCCCGAAGCTTCTCCGCCGCCTTCTGATGAGGCGGGGGAAGCGCTTACGGACGACGAGATCGGCGAGCTGATTGAAGAAGGCGTTGTTCCGCAGGATGCGGCAAGCGCTGAAGAGGGCGGTACCAAATACGACGAAAAAAAGGCGCAGGCCACCATAGAAGAATACCGCGAGAGGATCGAATGTACATCCACGATCAT
>NZ_JAYFPU010000024.1:0-4874 GCF_034927525.1 Christensenella sp. | reverse complement strand
AAATAACCCTGATCGTTTTGACACTGGTACTCTCGGTGGGATTGCTGGTAACGCCTGCTTTGGCGGCGGATACGGAATCGCGCGTGGTCATCGGCGCGGACAACACGGAATCGCAGATCGCCGATGTTTACGGCTTTTTCAACATCAATCGTGGAGATGTAAAAGAACTGCAAGTAACGAACAGCGAGGAACGGCATTATCTGAGCGGGATCGCTCCCGATGAGAAAATCGGTAATGTGGCTCTTTCGTGCGTGTATATCGCACCCAACGATGGCGGCGGGATCGATATGAGCATCAATAACATCAACTGGGTAACGGAAAAAATGTACCAGTCTGCGCTTGCGACAGCGGGCATCACGGATGCAAAAGTAAAGATATCGGCCTATAAGCCGGTTTCCGGCACGGGTGCGCTTGCAGGCATTTATAAGGCATATGAGGACATGACGGGCAAGCAGTTGGACGAGACCGCGAAGAGCACAGCGGTAGAGGAGCTTGTTGTAACGGGTGAGCTGCAGGAGGCTCTGGGAGATGTTTCTTCAGATATCATCAACGACTTAAAAGGCAAGCTTGGCGAAACCAAGAATATGACGGATGAGCAGATCATCCAGCTTATCAAAGACACGGCGGATAAATATGAAGTGACGTTGACGGACGATCAGATCCAGCAGATACTCGGGCTCGTCAAAAAATTCAATGAGCTGAACATTGATCCGGACACGTTTCTGAACCTGTTCCAGGCGAAGCAGGGCGTGGAAGGCTTCTTCTCCAGCGTGGGCGACTTCTTCAAGGGCATCGGCGACTTCTTTGTCAATCTGTTCGGTGGCGGTAACTAAAAATAGGTGTACGGAAAAGAGACTGCAATCATGCGGTCTCTTTTTTTGATGAGCGTTTATCATTTAATGTGTTATAATACAGATTAACAGATCGTTATTTTGGTTAATTATATAACAGGGGTATCAGGAATTGGAAGATCGTTTTTCGGCCGGCAAAAAGGTCGCGTCCCTCGGGATCGCGGTCAACATATTATTGTTGATATTCAAGCTGACGGCCGGATATTCTGCGGGCAGCCAGGCGATGATCGCTGACGGTTTTAACAGTCTTGGCGACGTATTTGCCTCTGCTGTGACCTTGTTTGGCAGCCTTTATGCCGCAAAGCCAAAAGATGCAGACCATGTCTGGGGGCATGGAAAAGCAGAATATTTAGCGTCTATGATCATTGGGTTTTCGATGATCGCGATGGCGGTCTATACGATCAGCGGATCGGTCGGCTCGTTGATCGAACAGTCTACCTTGGAGTTTTCCTGGTGGCTCGTGGGGGTTGCGGCGGTGACGATTGCCGCAAAAGCAAGCTTGTACGCGTTCTGCATCAAAAAAAATAGGCAGTATAAAAGTGTTTTGATCAAGGCAAACGCGCAGGATCATAGAAACGATGTGTTTGTAACGTCGGGAACGCTGATCGCTATCTTTCTGAGCGTGCTCGGGTTTCATTGGGTCGACGGCGCGATCGGTATCGCGATCTCGTGCTGGATCATCTACAGCGGGTTTATGATCATCCGGGAATCGGCTCGTGTGCTGATGGATACGGGCAGCGACGCGCGGACGCTTGAGGAATATAAAGACGAGATACTGAGGATCGACGGGGTCGACCACATTGACAGTGTCAGCACTAAGCCTGTCGGAGCAAAAATAATCCTGATCGTGAAGGTATCTGTTGATAAGGATATGACAGTGATAGAAAGCCATAAAATAGCAAAAGCAATAGAACTCGAAATGATGCATGACAGAGCGGAGATCGATGACGTTATCGTACACATCAATCCTGATCTGCCGCACGTTTGAGGGAGGAGTATGGGTAATGCAAAAAGAAACTGTTTTTAATATTAAGGGCATGAATTGCGCGGCTTGCTCCGCTTCGGTGGAAGGCGCGCTTTCTCGTGTTGAGGGCGTAATTTATGCAAGCGTCAATCTTGCCGCCAATAGTGCTGTCGTGGTCTCGGAAGATAATGTATCGGAGGAGACTTTGATTGCAGCGGTCGAAAAAGTCGGCTTTGGCGCATCCGTCGCAAAGGACGGCCAAATGGTCACGCAGGACGAGCATAGGTTCCATAAATGGGAGATTTTTTTGGCGCTGATATGTGGTGCGATCGTAATGTATATCGGTATGGGCGCGCATTGGGGATGGCCGCTGCCGTCTGTGATATCGCCGGATGTGGCGCCTTTGAATTATGCGTTGATCCAGCTGATCATCACGGTGCCGGTGATTTTTGCCGGAAGGAGCTTTTTTACGAACGGTATGAAAGCGCTTTTGAAGGGACATCCGACGATGGATACGCTGGTAATGCTGGGAACAGGCAGTGCGCTTGTTTACAGCATTGTGATGACGTGCTTTATTCCGTCTGATATGCATGCGGTACACAGTTTGTATTTTGAAAGTGCGGCTGTGGTTGTCGCTTTGGTATTGCTTGGGAAGTATTTGGAAGAAAGCAGTAAAAACCGTGCAAAGAGTGCGATATCCAACCTTGCGAGCCTTGTGCCGCAGGATGCGGTCGTCGTAAAGGATGGACAGGAGCAGAAGATAAAAGCTGCTGATGTAAAAAAGGGTGACATCGTGCTTGTGAGCATCGGTCAGCGCATACCAGTGGACGGCATCGTGACGGAAGGACAGGCAAGTGTGGATCAATCTACCCTGACGGGTGAAAGTTTGCCTGTATTCAAAGAGAAAGGTGCTAAGGTTTCGGGCGGAACGCTTGTAGCGGACGGCGTACTGCACATTGAGGCGACAAATGTCGGTACAAACACCGCGATCTCACAGGTTGTCAAGCTTGTGGTGCAGGCGCAGCAAAAGAAAGCAAAAATCTCGCGTCTGGCAGATAAGATATCGGCGGTGTTCGTACCTGCCGTGACGGCGATCGCGATCGTTGCGGCGGTGATCTGGGCAATCGCGGGACAGGACGCGAACTTTGTTGTCAATATTTTCGTATCTGTATTGGTGGTCGCTTGTCCGTGCGCGCTTGGGCTGGCTACACCCATTGCCGTTATGGTCGGTACGGGTCGCGGCGCACAGATGGGTATTTTGTTCCGCGGCGGTGATATCGTGGAAACGACAGGCACTGTGGATACGGTACTGATGGATAAGACAGGGACGATCACAAAGGGGCAGCTGCACGTTACGAACGTTGTTTCTGATAATGGCGATGAGGAGGCGCTGGTTCGCCTTGCGGCAACTGCCGAATACGGCGCAACGCACCCGATTGCAAAAGCGATCATAGAGTATGCAAAGTTTATGGATATCGAGCCGAAAAAGCCCGATAGTATCAAAAATGTAGCGGGACGCGGTGTGATCGCACAGACAAAGCAAGGCGAGGTCGTGATCGGTACGAAGGAGTTCATGGATATTCAGGGGATTCCTACGGAGGAATCGCGGACGCCGGGCACGACGCGGGTGTATGTGGCTTATAATGGCGACATGCTGGGCGTGATCGCACTGGCGGACGAGATCAAGGAAGATGCAGCCAACACGGTCAAGCTGTTGCATGATGCGGGCATTGAAACTGTGATGATCACGGGTGATAACGAAAAAGCCGCGCAGCTGATCGCGGTACAGGCGGGTATCGACCGGTTTGTCGCAAACGTGCTGCCGGAGGATAAAGCGGCGGAAGTGCAGAGGGTCAAGGATAGCGGTAAAAAGGTTGCGTTTGTGGGAGACGGTATCAATGATGCGCCGGCGCTTGCAACGGCGGACGTTGGGATATCTGTGTTTGGCGGCACGGATGTTGCGGCGGATTCGTCAGGAGTCATACTGATGAAGGATGATACGGACAGTATTGCGCAAAGTATCTTGCTTTCGCGCAGGATCATGCGGACGATCAAGCAGAACCTGTTCTGGGCGTTTATATATAACGTGATTGGCATTCCGATCGCGGCGGGCGTCTGGTTCGCATTCGGCGGGCCGACGCTGACACCGATGTTTGCCGGACTTGCGATGGCGTTTTCATCCGTGTGCGTGGTGCTCAACTCGCTGAGGCTGTCGGTTTATAAGAAAAAGCAAAAAAAATCTGTTGATTAATCAACAGATTTTTTTCGGAAGTATCATATATATTTAAACGCCGGAGGCGATTATTGGATCGCTGTTTTGTTTTATTGATTTCATTATACGGAGATTTTTTTAACCCTGTATGAATGATCTATGAATAATAAGTGAATAATGAAAAAGACAAAAAACGCCGGTGTGTGATATAATATGTACGGTATCATCGGTACAACAGATTTATGGAAGGAAAATTGAAATATGAGTGTATATGATGAATTGAGCCTTTTTGTACAGCAGGGGCGAGCAAATAATGTAAAAGAGACCATCGCGGTTGAGCTTGATAAGGGAACGAATCCAAAGGAATTGTTGCAGAGCGGTCTTCTTGCGGGGATGGCGATCGTAGGAGACAAGTTTAAAAACAATCAGGTATTTGTACCGGAGGTGCTGATCGCTGCGCGAGCCATGCAGGCAGGGATCGATGCGCTTGCGGTGGCACTTGCAACAGAACAGATGGAAAGCAAGGGCAAGGTCGTGCTGGGGACTGTGAAAGGCGACTTGCATGATATTGGCAAGAATCTTGTGAAGATCATGATGGAAAGCAAGGGGCTTGACGTGATTGATCTTGGCGTGGACGTATCGGCAGAAAAATTTGTGGAGAGCGCGATCGATAGTGATGCGCAGGTGATCGCCTGTTCTGCGCTGCTGACGACGACGATGGCTGTCATGCAGCAGGTGGTGGAACTTTTGAAGGAAAAAGGCCTGCGCGATAAAATCAAGGTCATGGTAGGCGGCGCACCGGTGACGGAAGATTTTAAAAACAAGATCGGCGCGGACTATTATACTG
>NZ_JAYFPU010000193.1:0-16733 GCF_034927525.1 Christensenella sp. | reverse complement strand
TTCCATTTTTCCGCAGCTCATGTGTCCTTCCGCGCACTTGCCGCCGACGCACGACGCGCCCGCATTTTTAAACAAGGCCGGTGCGACCCCCATCGCCAGCGCAAGCATCTGCCACGCAAGCTCGCGGATCTCCCACTGCGCCCGGTTGCAGCACCGCAGCTCAAAAAAGTGCAGCAGTTCGCGCGCGTTCATTGTGATGATCATCTTTGTCTCACACGCGTTGGGAAGCACGAAACGCGCATCCTCGTTGGATTTTTCCCCGTTCGCGCCCAGTGCCTGCACCCATTCGTCGTACCATCCCTGCATCGTCTGCATTTGTTTTTCAAACTTATCCACCGCCTCTTGACCAAGCGCCTCGATGCTCGGCGGAATAATATAGGAAAACTCACCCTTCTTTTCGCTCTGGTTCACATAGCGCTGCGACTGCACCGAAAAGCTTGCCAGACGATGACGCGTGATCTGCGCGAGCAGCGCGCGTGACACGCCCTCCACGCCAAACGAAAACGACGCGTGCTCGATGGGCGACAAATGTCCCATTTGTGTCAAACGGTCAATAAACTCTTCACTTTTTGCCGTTTTTTGCAGCTGCTCGATATCCGCACGGGAATAGCAAAGCTTCGCCCCCATCGAAACGATGAGTTCCGGGTCGGGCGTAGCCATCAAAAGCACTGTCTTCAACGTCGTTTTTGGCATATATGTTTCCTCTTTTCTCAAAGGTTATAGTTCAAATTCCAGCGTTCCCAATATTTCGTTTGCGCGCTCCATTTGTCCGCTCAAATACAAATACCCGATCACCGCTTCCATTGCCGTCGCGTATTTATAATCCGCCACGCTCATGTTTTTGGGCACGGTCGGGCTTTTGGCATTGCGCCCGCGCATGAACACCTCTTTTTCAGCGTCCGTAAAGCGCTCCATCCATTCGTGCGCGAAAGCCGCCTGCGCACGCGCATTGACGATCCTAATGCTCATAGAATGCAGCTTTCCCGCGTTTTTTTGACTGTTTAGGGCATATTTGGTACGCACATACAGGTCAAACACGCTGTCGCCAATATATGCGAGCGTAAGCGGCGCGATCTGCGACGCCTTATCCTCTGTCAGTCGGTACCCGTCATGTAAATCATTCAGCATTCGTTTTGCTCCACTCGAAGTATTTGATCCCGTCCACGATCCCGCCTACGACCTGATCCTGATACGAGGAATCCTGTAGCTTTTTTTCTTCCTCCGGATTGGTAAAAAATCCGCATTCCACCGTCACACTTGGCTGCTTGCCCGGCTTTAGCAGCCGGTACCTGCCGCAATTCGGTTTGCGCGGTTCTTTGGGCGTTAGTTCTTCGTTCATCACCGTCTGGACGCATTTTGCGAGCATCGCCCCCATATTGGAATCCGTATGATAAAAAATCTGCGGTCCGCACGCGCCTTCGTCTTCAAAGCTGTTCTGGTGCACGCCGATGTACATATCCGCCTGTGCGTCCGTAATGATCTGCTCGCGCCGCTGCATATCTGCTTCCTTGCGCTTGGCGATATCTGTTTCATTTGCCGCCGCGACCGGATCGTCCGTATCGCGCGTCATGATCACCGTAACGCCTTCTTTTTCAAGGATATCCTTAAGCTTTAAGGATATCTCCAGGTTGACTTCTTTTTCGTACCCTCCGGTAGAGACGCCGATCGTTCCCACGTCCGTATCACCATGCCCCGGATCGACGATAATTTTCAAGCCTTTTATGCTCACACTGCTTAAGTCAGGCAATCCTGTCCCTGTTTCCTTTGCTTCTTCCTTGCCGCACGCGACAAGAGCGAGCAGCATAACCCCCGCAAGAAACAGCAGTACCAGTCTTTTAAACCGCATGAGCACCTCTCTTTCCCATCTATCTACTACAATTCCATCACAGGCTGCGCATTGAGGTCAAGCCCTGCCCGCGTACCCTTCTCATATTCAAAATAAGCACACGACGCGATCATTGCCGCGTTGTCCGTACAATACTTAAGCTCTGGAAAATATAAGGCGATCCCTGTTTCTTGCGATTTTTTCTCAAACGCCGCACGTATCTGCTCGTTTGCCGATACACCGCCCGCCACAGCCAGTATCTTTGCGTCCGCACGCGCCGCCGCCTCGAACGTATTTTTCACAAGCGTATCCGCCACGTTTTTCAAAAAGGACGCGGCAACATCCGCCTTGTTGTATGTTTCACCCTTTTGGTCAAACCCGTGCAGCAGGTTGATGACCGCCGTCTTTAGACCGCTGAACGAAAAATCCAGATGATCTTCTCCACGGAAGCTGTGCGGAAAACGGTATTTGTTTTCGTCCCCCTGCTTTGCAAGCTCCTGCAAATTCGGTCCGCCCGGATAGGCAAGACCCAAGACGCGCGCGACCTTGTCGATCGCTTCACCCGCAGCGTCGTCACGCGTACGGCCGAGTGTCTCATATGTCGTCTCGTCCTGCGCCCAAACGATCTGCGTATGCCCGCCCGACACAACAAGGCACAAAAAAGGCGGCCTAAGCTCCGGATGGGAAATATAGTTCGCACAGATATGCCCCGCAATGTGGTGCACGGGAATCAGCGGCTTTTTCGCCGCGTACGAAAGCCCCTTTGCGTACGACACGCCCGCAAGCAGCGCGCCCACAAGCCCCGGCCCGTTCGTCACTGCGACCGCATCGATGTTTTCCATACCGCCTGCACCGTCTATCGCGGCCTGCACGACCTGCGGCAGCTTCACGACATGGTTGCGCGAAGCGATCTCCGGCACGACGCCACCATATTCCTTGTGGATGTCAATCTGCGTATACAGCGCTTCCGACACGACCTCCCGCCCGTTTTTCACCACAGCGGCAGCCGTTTCGTCGCACGACGTTTCGATCGCCAGTATGTTAATATCACCCATGCTTTGCCATCCTTTTGTTTATGATACCTGCGGCAGCAGCAGCCCCCACAACGATCGCGAGGAACGTCGCCAAAATACGCGCCACCAAATCGGCAAACAGCTGCTCCTCGAACATGATGATCATGCGCGAAGTCTGCGGATCGAGGATCCAGAGGTCATTGGTGAAGAACACATGGTGGAAGCTGATCCAGAAATTGTTGAAATCCACCGCCGCCCATATGCCGATACACACAAAAAAGACGAGTATCCCTACCGTCGTAAAGAAATATACCCGCAGCGTCTGTTTCAGGTACGCGCGCTTTTTGTGCAGCATGCAGTACATAAGCAGCGCACCGCCCACACAAAACCCGGCGACCATGAACGTGAGCGCATTCTGGTAAAGCGCTTTTACGTCTATCATATGCGCTTTTTCACGGTCGTTATAATATTCCTGTCCCCAGTCATCCGTCCCCATAACGAGGTCGAGGCTTTCTTCCTGCCCTTGCAGATAACCAAGAAGCTGATCGGTCGCGAGGTCTATATTCGCCGCGCCCGCAGCATCGAGCTTTGCCGCCGTGCCAAGGCTTGCGTACTCTTGCTTATAGAAAGCAGAATCGAATGCGAACCCCTGCACACATGCAACCACCACCGAAAAAACGATCAGTATCGTCGCTATCACAGCGAAGATGAGTGTGGATACGCTCCTTTTCGATTCCGCCATCCGTTTATTCTCCTATTCCTTCAATCAGGCATGCGCGAATGGGCGATCCGTCCGTATCGACCTTTAAGGGAAGTGCGCACAGGAAATAATTCCCCGGCGTCACCCGGCTTAACTCCAGGGACTCGAGAATACACACTTCCTCTGATAGAAGTATCTTGTGTACCTCGTCGTTGCCGATCGAAAGCGCGTCCGTGCCAATGATGCGGATGCCCGCATCCACAAGGATACGCGCATGGCGCTCGGAGATGCGTGCCTCGCCCTTTTCCGAACCCTTAATGATCAGCCTTTTCGTGCCCTTTGGTATCTTGATCTCTGATTTTTCTACCACAATACAATCGCCCACAAGGTCGCTGAGCGGTATATCGCGTACTGTCTTACCGCCGCTCATGACGTGCGCAGGCGCATCGATATGCGTTCCGCTGTGCGAGCCCATGCTCATCTTGGAAACGGCATACCCGTAATTATCCACCGTAAAAAACTTCTCCATGCGGATATGCGGGTCGCCCTCATATATTTTTGTATCTTTTCCCAGTTGCTGGGTAATATCTATAATTTTTATTGTTCTACACCTCATATGTTCAAAATCTATACCGAATATATAGTACTACCATTATAGTTTTTTTCATCTTTGTTTTCAACCGTTGCACAAATTATTCACAAATCGCTTCCGTTGGACAGGTATAAGGATATCTGTCCAACGCATTTCTCCATAAAAAAGGGAGCTTACGCTCCCTTTTGTCCTTAAAAACACTATTCTTTATTGGCTTTTTTATAGGCGTTAAGCTTCTCGTTCATCTCTTTCCACTTTTTTTTGTTGACCTGATAAAAGATGACCCAGATCACGATATACGCTACAATAAACCCAACGTAATAAGTAATTAAAAATTCACTGGGCGGCAGCCACCCAAACCAGATCATGAGCAGTGTGCAACCTGTGAGCAGTACGATGAAATGCACGATCGTACGGATCAAATATGTTTTATTGTTCCTGTCAGACCCGATCCAGATCATTTGCACCAGCCCGATGAACAATGCGAAGATCGCATCGTTGCGCAGCTCGCTTAGCAACAGCGCGTCATGTCCGAGCATCAGCGTGATGCACGTCGAAATGAACAGCGCGACCAAAAACGCGGCACAAAACACGATAAAAAACAGTTTTGCGTTTTCCTTTATCCCTTTCCTCTCCATCCTACTCACCTCTCTATTCCCAGCTTTTCGCGCAGTGCCGGAGCATATTGCCGGGATATGACTTGCCGCTCACCGTTCTCAAGCTCTACTTCGATCTTCCCGTTGAGAATCGGATTTAACACCCGCACCTTCGCCAGATTGATGATCGTCGACTTATTGACGCGCAAAAAGCTCGTATTTTGAAAACGTTCCTCGATCTCGTATAAACGCAGCGCGCAGTCGAATATTTTGTCCTTCGTATAAATGAACACCTGGTCGTCCACGCTCTCGAAGTAATATACATCGCCCGGATCAAAAACGAACGTCTGCTTCTCAATGCTCCCGATCACTTTTCTTTGCGCACTGCTTGCAAACGATACGATCTTTAGCAGCTCGTCATTCATTTGTGCACACCGGATGACAATCTCTTCCTGTTCATATTTGGGATCGATATCCAAGGTTACCTTCATCTGTCCCTCCTCTTTTGATCGATAAGGCCTTATCTGTTTTCAGTATAGAAAAATAAAAAACACGCGTCAACGCATTTTGGGTAAGCTGCTTATCACGCGTGTTATGTTGCCAAAAGGCCATCCTATGCTTCCCCTACTTTAAGAGGAATTTTTCAAGCGCATCCATGTCCTGCGCGACATAGCGGCAGGTAAAGCCCTTAAGATCCTGCATTGTTTCGAAGCCGAAGCCCCATAACACAGCGCAAAAATCGATGCCCGCTTCTTCCGCTCCCACCGCGTCATAGTCGCTGTCCCCGACAAGGATGCAGTCCTCTTTTTTAGAAGCCGTACGTGTGACGGCCTCGCTCACGATATGCCCTTTTGTGGTGATATTGATATCGCCCGACGCACCGCAGATCGCCGCGAATTTATTCGCCATGCCAAGATGCGTCAGCGTTTTGCGCACGATCTCTTCGCGCTTGACTGACGCGACCGCGCACACGACGCCCGCGTCGCTTAGCTTATCCAGCAATTCACACATGCCCGGATATATGTCTACCTCAAACATGCCTGCTTCGGCATATTTCTCCCTGTAGATGCGTACAGCCTCACTCGCCATTTCGTCGCTCATGCCGCATGCGTTCACAAACGACAGCTTTAATGGCGGGCCAATGAATTTTTTCATCATCTCCCTGCCCGGAATGTCCTGTCCCATATCGGCGAGCGTCTTTTGTGCGCAATGCAAGATACCGCGGCTGGAATCCACCAGCGTGCCATCAAAATCAAATAGTACTGTTTTGTATTTCATATCCAGTTAATCTCCAAAATTTTAACGCCATAGGGCGGCAGCGTAACGCTTAACAACCCCGCGTTGATTTCATATTCTTCCTCATCCAGCAGGCTTGCCGCGCCCGTAAATTCAAGCTGCCGAAACGTCTCCTGCTCCTCCGCGCCCATCAGCTGCTCCTGCGCGAACAGGTCAACGACCAGCGTATGCGATTCTTTAGAACGGTTCACCGCGCTCAGATACATCCCGTCGCGCGCCACGTTTGAAAACGCGTCCTCACCGCCTAAACAAAAGCGCAGGATACCTAATACGTCCTCGCCCTGCCTGTAAAAAACGCAATACCCTGTCTTGAGTGCATCCGTTTTTGCGCGCAGGTTACAAAGCGTTTTATAATACTCCTGCATCTCCTCATCGCGCTCATGAAAGGGTTCCCTGTTGAACGGATCCATCAGGGAGTGCATACCCGTTTCGTCGCCATAATAGATACACGGCGTGCCCGGCAGAGAAAACTGTATCGCCGCCGCAAGCCGCTGTAGCTGCGCGCCCTTTTTGTCCTGCTCGTCGCTGACGATAAAATGCGCCTGCTGCTCGCGCGTTAAGGAATGCGGGTCTATCCGCGTCCCGAGCACGGTGCGCATACGCGCTACATCATGGCTGGATAACAGGTTCATCAGTGCGTAATACATTTCCTTGGGATAATTCTCATGCTGGGAGACGAGGAACTGCTTAAAGCCCTGCGCATTTGAATATCCCAATAAAAAATCCGTGATCGCATTCTTCAGCGGATAATTCATCACGCTGTCCAACCCGCGTCCTAAGGCATATCGTCTGTTCACACCATAGCTTTGCTTTGTGGTCGCGTCCTCCCACACCTCGCCAATCAGCGCGTTATCCTGTGAGAGGTGCTTGATCTCGTTCCTCATACGCTCGATCGTCTCGTCGGGCAGCTCGTCCGCCACGTCGAGACGGTATCCGCACGCGCCGCGCGCAAGCCATACCTCCATTGCGCTGTCGTCGCCTTCAATGATATCCCTGACCCAGTCGTCATGTGTTTCATTCACCTCAGGAAGCGTCTCAAACCCCCACCAGCTTTTGTATTTATCCGGATATTCGTCGAACTGATACCAGCGGTAATAGGGCGAATCCTGACTCTGGTAAGCGCCCAGCGAATCGTAATGGCCGTATTTATTGAAATACACGCTGTCGTCGCCCGTGTGCGAATAAACGCCGTCCAGTATGAGCCGTATCCCATGCTGCTGTGCCTGCCTCGCAAGCTCCTCGAAATCCTCGTTCGTTCCGAGGATCGGGTCGGCATTTTTATAATCACCCGTGTTGTAGCGGTGGTTGGAGGCGGCCTCCACAATAGGGTTCAGGTATAGTGCCGTTACACCCATATCGCGCAGGTAATCGAGCGAATCAGCGATCCCCCCGAAGTTGCCGCCATAATAATCGCACGGCTGGTAATATTCTTTTCCGGGCAACGCCTCGTAGAGCGGCGGTTCGTCCCAGCTTTCATGCACATATACCTCCCTGCCCATATCCCGGTGAAAAGCAACACCCCGTTCGAACGTTCCGTCGTCCCTTTTTTTGAAGCGGTCAGGAAATATCTGGTACATATTGGCGCACTTGAGCCAGTTTGGCGTTGTGAACGCAGCATCGTACACCGTCAGCTGATAAGCGGGCGGCACGTCCCAGTAGGCCGTCCCCACGCCGCACACCTGCCCGGTACGCGCGCCATAATAAATTTTTGCGCCGTCCGCAAGCTTGATGCAAAACCAGTACCACAGCACGCCCGGCTCGCCAGGCACGGTGTATGCCGCGCACCACATACCATCCTGCGGGTACATCTGCACCGTATGCGTGTCCTGCCCGCAGGCCACCATCAGGTAAACGTCCTCCGGGTGCACCTCCGCAAAAGCGATGCACAGGCGTACCGTTTCCCCGCACGACAACGCACCGCCCGGGCTGCGGAACAGCTCCCTTGCGGAGTCATGAATGATTTGTTTTGAAAAATCAATGTTCATCATATCACATTTCTTTCAGGCGCCAGATTTTTTCGTTGTAGTCGTGTATCGTACGGTCTGCCGCAAAATGGCCGGATTTTGCCGTATTCATTGCCGCGATGCGCTTCCATTCGTCCTTGTTTCGATATACTGCCATCATATTTTCATATACCTGCGCGTATGGCGCGAAATCATAAAGCAAATAGTACCTGTCCGCCCTGTCCATATCACCAAACAGCAGCGAATGGTATAGGTCGGAAAACTGCCTGTCGCTCGCCACGGGCAGCGTACCGTCTATCATGGAGTTGAGCGCATAGCGCAGGTCTGTATTTTGCTCATAATACTCGCCCGGCTTATATGTCCCGTACCGCTCCATCTTTTCAATATCCTGCTCGGACGCGCCGAAGATAAAGATATTGTCAAGGCCTACCTGCTCGGATATCTCCACATTCGATCCGTCCATCGTGCCGATCGTGACCGCGCCGTTCATCATAAATTTCATGTTGCCCGTACCCGACGCTTCAAAACCTGCCGTCGATATCTGTTCGCTTACGTCCGCCGCGGGGATAAGCACCTCCGCTTCGGAAACGCTGTAGTTTTCTATAAACACGACACGCAGAATATCCTTCGTATCCGGATCGTTGTTCACAAGCTCCGCCACCGCGAGGATCAGCCGGATGATGTTTTTCGCCCGCGCGTACCCTGGAGACGCCTTCGCCGCAAACAAAAATGTCGCCGGCTCGATGTACGCCTGCGGATTTGTTTTCTTCAAATGATAAAGATGCAGGATATGCAGCGCCTTTAGCAGTTGGCGCTTATATTCGTGCAAACGTTTTGCATGTACGTCAAAGACCGTGTTGGGGTCGATGTCGATGCACTGTGTCTTTTTCAGGTGCGCAGCAAGGCGCTCCTTGTTCTCGCGCTTCACGCACATAAAATCGTCCAAAAAGGATTCCTTTGAAAGCAGGTCTTCTATGCGATCCATCTCACGGTAATCTTTTAAAAAGCCGTCGCCGATGTGGTCGGCAATCAGTTCCGTTAAGGACCCGTTTGCTTTTGCCAGCCACCTGCGGTGTGTCACGCCGTTGGTGATGCCCAAAAACTTATCCGGAAATACCGTATAAAAGTCGCGGAACGTACGCGTTTTTAAAATCTCGCCATGCAGCATGGAAACGCCGTTCACCTTACCGCACACG
Organism: Christensenella sp.; assembly: GCF_034927525.1. NCBI lineage: Bacteria > Bacillati > Bacillota > Clostridia > Christensenellales > Christensenellaceae > Christensenella > Christensenella sp. The sequence goes on along the minus strand of NZ_JAYFPU010000193.1, from coordinate 7,551 downwards.
GCAATGCACAGGTTTGCCATACGTATTTCGCCGTATGCGATGATCGCCATGCTGCCGATCTTGTCCCACTGTCCGGGGTATACCTGCCACAGCCGGTCGCAAAACTTATCATTTAATATCTGTATGATCTGGTAAACGCGGGGCAGCAAAGACTTGAACAGCTCCTCGTTCCAGCACTCAAGCCCCTCCACCAGTACGGTATGGTTCGTATAGTTGAACATGCGCGAAACGATGTCCATGGCCTCGTCCCACCCAAGACCTTCCTCGTCCATCAAAATGCGCAGCATCTCAGGGATCGCAAGCGTCGGATGGGTATCGTTGATCTGCACCGTGAAATAGTTGGGCAGTGTGTGCACGTCGCCATAGTTTTGCTTGTGCTTGCGCACGATATGCTGCATCGTCGCCGAGGTAAAGAAATAAAACTGCTTTAAGCGCAGTTGCCTGCCCTGCTCGTGATTATCCTCCGGATAAAGCACCTTAGAGATGACCTCCGCAAGCTCACGCTCCTGCATGGCCTTTGCATAGTCGCCCCTGTTGAAATAGTGCATATCGAGCCCTGTTTTTGCCTTGGCGCTCCACAGCCGCAGCGTCGCAGGCATTTTGCTCATATAGCCGATCACCGGGTAATCATACGGGATCGCCAGTACACTGTAGCTGTTTTTGTAGTGAATCTTTAATCCTGCTTCCGTCCATGCCTCCTCGATCTCTCCGCCAAAACGCACCTCCACCTGCTCCTCCGGGCGGGGGATCTCCCACACGTTGCCTGCCTCGAGCCAGTTGTCGTTGACCTCCACTTGCTCGCCGTCCAGAATACGCTGCTTAAAAAGCCCGTATTCATAGCGAATGCTGCATCCGGTGACGGGCAGGTCAAGCGTGGATAGCGAATCCAAAAAGCATGCGGCAAGCCGTCCGAGTCCGCCGTTCCCAAGCCCTGCGTCACGCTCCTGTTCCTCAATCTCGTCAAGCACGAGTCCCATATCACACAACACATCGCGATACTCTTTTAACAGGTGCAAATTGACCATATTGTTGACAAGCGCGCGCCCCATCAAAAATTCGGCTGACAAATAATAAAGCCGCTTTAGCCCCTGGTTGAGAACCTGCTTGTTCGCGTCCGTCCACTGCTCCACAATGATGTCGCGGAGGCAAAGCGCGCACGATTTATATATCTGGTCTTTGGTCGCTTCTTCCAGCGTCTTACCAAAATGCCGCTTCAGTTTTCCCAGTATTTCTTCCTTGATATCCTCTCTTGCCAACTCACGCGCCATACGGCTCCTCCATCATTTCTCGTCGTCTATGCTGCATTCCCGCTCAAGCTCCGTACGCAGCATTTCCTCCGGCTCTTCCTCCACGTCTGTAAGCCCCACGTCAAGCACCGCGAACACATCCTGTTCTTCTTCCTCGTCGATCTCTTCTAAAAAGTCCTCCTCGGGCACCGTATAGTCGTCCACATGGCTTGCCTCGTCGACGATTTCTTCCCCTGCCTGCGCCCCATGTGTGTCGATCTCCTCGGCGATCTGCTGGATCGCCTCTTTTTCTGTATCTCTTTCCATCAGCCGATCTTGTTCCTCCCTGTTTTTTATAAAAGACTTCTGTACAAATCCGCATATTCTGCCGCAGATTTATCAAAGCTGTTGTCGATATCCATTGCCGTGCGCACAAGCTTTGCAAGCGCGGGCTTATCTTCATACACTGTGAGTGCAAAACGGATCACATTCAGCATTTCGTGCGCATTGTAATTGGCAAACGAAAACCCGTTGCCTTCCTGCGAATAATTGTTATACGGCTGTACCGTATCCGCAAGCCCGCCCGTTTCACGCACGATAGGCAGCGTACCATAGCGCTGCGCGATCATCTGTGAAATGCCGCACGGCTCAAACATAGACGGCATCAGCAGAAAATCACTGCCCGCATAGATCCTGTGCGCCAGCGGATCGTTATAGCCAAGGCAGACCGCCGTCTTGTCTGGGTAGCGTCCTGCGATGTATTTAAAGTAACTCTCGTATTGCGCGTCCCCGCTTCCTAAAAGCACAAAGGCGACATTTTCAAACAACGCCTCCTCCAGAACCGCCCGCACAAGGTCAAGTCCTTTTTGCTCTGTCAGGCGGGTGACCATACCGATCACAGGCGTCCCCGGATTCACGCACACGTCGAGTTCTTCAAGCAATGCGTTCCGGTCTTCATATTTGCCGGACATATCGTCCTGCGAATACGTTTTTTTCAGGTGCGTATCACGAGCCGGATCGAATTCTACCGTGTCGATGCCGTTTAATATCCCTGAAAGGACGTCCCTGCGCATGTTAAGGATGCCTTCCATGCCACGGCCGTAATACGGGTCGAGTATCTCCTGCGCGTACGTCGGGCTTACGGTCGTGATCTTATCCGCGAACAGCAGCCCCGCTTTCATCATATTGGCGCTGCCGTACGCCTCCAGGCAGTCGGATGTAAAATACTTGTCATCCACCTGCAATATATCACGCGCCAAATCAAAGGATATCTGTCCTTGATATTGCAGATTATGGATGGTCAATACCGTCTTCGCCTTGCCCTGCTTGGTATCGCAATACTGCGTCTTCAGCAGGAAGGGCAGCATTGCCGTATGCCAGTCGTTGCAATGGATCACATCCGGCAGGAAGTCAAGAAGCGGAAGTGCTTCTATCACGGCGCGGCAAAAATAGGCATATTGCTCTGCCTCTGCCTCCCCGCCTTTATAGATACAGTCGCCGAAATAATATTCGTTGTCGATGAAATAATACTGAACGCCGTCCCTTGTAAGCGTTTCGAGCCCCATATAAAGCGTGCGCCAGCCCATCTGGATGTTCATCGTAGCAATGACCTTCAACTGGTCGCCGTAGTTTTGTTTGACTGTGGCATGCTTGGGCATGATCACGCGTACGTCAACACCCTGCTTTGCAAGACTGCGCGGCAGTGCGCCGATCACGTCCGCAAGGCCGCCCGTTTTTGCAAACGGCGTTGCCTCTGCTCCTGCAATCAGGACTTTTAAGCTGCTCACACGATCGCCCCCTTACGAATGATGACCGGGAAAACCTCGTCGCCAATCAGACGGCGTCCCTGCCGGATATTCACCGACTTATCCAGTATCACGTATTCGAGGTCTGAATTATTGTATACCTCGCTGTTCTGCATAATGATGCTGTTCTTGATCTTTGTTCCCTTGCCGACATACACCCCGCGGAACAGGATGCTGTTTTCCACCTCTCCCTCAATGATGCAGCCGTTTGCGACCAGCGAGTTTTTCACATTGGAGGTTTTGGCATATTTTGCGGGCACCTCGTCCTTGATCTTGGTGTATATTGGATTGTCGTCATAAAACAGGTCTTTTTGCACTGCCGGGTCGAGAAAATCCATATTCAGTTTATAGTAAGACGCAACCGAATGCAGACGGCCTACATAGCCCTGATGCTGATAGCCCATGATCTTGATGCGGTTTAAATTATTCATCAGAAGGTCGCTGACAAAATTATATTTCCCGCGCGACATACAGTCCTCCACCAGATATTCGAGCAAGTCTTTACGGATCACATACGTATCCATCCCGACCTTCTTGGAGCCGCTCAGCGCGGCGTTAATTTCGAGGTCAACAAGCCGTCCTTCGTCGTTTAGGTGCAGCCGCACATCGTTATAGCGCTCGCCCTTGAAATCCTCCGCTTCCTCCTCGTTATAAAGCATCGTGATGTCCGCCCCTGTATCGAGGTGATAGTTCACCATATCGTCAAGCGCCATATTGTAGATCGTGAACGAACCGGAAAAGATGCAATATTGCTGCTTGGACCGTGAAATGTAGCCCATTACGCCCTTGATCGCGTCTACTACGCCGCGGTAAGAGCCCATGTTTTCGGCACTGGAAAACGGCGGCAATATAAACAGACCGTCATTTTTACGCGATAGATCCCATTCCTTTCCCGACCCTAAATGATCCATCAGTGAATGGTAGCTGCGCTGGGCGATCACACCCACGTTGCGGATGCCCGAATTCACCATATTGGAGAGGATAAAATCGATCGCGCGATAACGTCCGCCTACCGGCAGCGCTCCCACCGTACGAAGATATACGAGTTCGCGCAGGTTGATATTCTGTTCTCCTGCATAAATCAGCCCAAAAGTATCCCTTAACATTCTACGTCACCCCCCGCCGGATTTTTGACGATGCGCTTGGCGGGTATGCTTTCCCCCGCTTCCACTGTGGCACCCTCGCGGATCACCGCTTTGCTGCCCACGACAGCGATATCCCCCCCGCCGCCAACCACGGCACACCGCTCGACCTTCACTTCCTCGTCGATGATACTCATAATGATCTTACTCTTCTCACCGATGAGCGTTTCCTGCATGATAATGCTGTCGCGTACCACAGCTCCCTTTTCCACCGTAACGCCCGCGGAAAGAATGCTGTTTTCCACTGTACCGTAGATGTAACATCCTTCGGAGATCAGACTGTTCTTGATCTTCGCACCCCTATCAACAAAATGCGGCGGCTTGTTCGGGTTGTGCGAAAAAATACGCCACGGATCGTCGTACAGGTCAAGCTCCGGGTTATCATGCAAAAGCTCCATGTTTGCTTCCCAAAGGGACGTGATCGTGCCTACGTCCTTCCAATACCCTTTGAATGGATATGCGTACAATTTTTCTTTCGCCGCAAGCATTTTCGGAATGATGTTTTTTCCAAAATCGTTGGACGATTTTTTGTCCTTGGAATCCGCGACCAGATATTGCTTTACCTTTTGCCAGCTAAATACATACACGCCCATCGAAGCCATGTTGCTCTTCGGCTTTTTGGGTTTTTCCTCAAAGTCGATGATGCGCAGCTTGTCGTCCGTGTTCATGATCCCAAAGCGCGACGCTTCCTCCATCGGCACCTCAATGACCGCGATGGTCGCGTCCGCGCCGTTATCCTCGTGAAACGAGAGCATATTGCTGTAATCCATCTTGTAGATATGGTCGCCCGAGAGCACAACGATGTATTCCGGATCATACCGGTCGATAAAATAGATATTCTGGTAGATCGCGTTGGCCGTACCGGAATACCACTCGCCCCTCTCACCTTTTACATACGGCGGCAGCACATAAGCACCGCCCGTCATGCTGTCTAAGTCCCACGACGCTCCCGTACCGATGTACGCGTTGAGTTCCAGCGGCTCGTACTGTGTCAGCACCCCCACCGTATCAATACCGGAATGAATGCAGTTCGAGAGCGGAAAATCGATGATGCGGTACTTTCCCCCATAAGTCACAGCCGGTTTGGCCCTGTGCTTTGTGAGCACGCCGAGCCTGCTCCCCTGCCCTCCGGCGAGAAGCATTGCAACCACTTTTTTCTTCTTAATCATCGAGCGTCATCCCCTTTTCCCTTCATTTGCAGCAAATTCGTAATACAGGGCGCCAAGCGGCGGCACTGTAACGACTGCGCTATACTCAAAACCGTTGATCCCTTTTTTCTGCGTCACGCATTCCTGCGCGCTCTTTACGCCCGAACCGCCGTACATCTCGTCATCGCTGCTTAAAAGAAGCCTGAGCTTTCCATCCGACGGCAGCGCGACAAGATAATCCTCACGTACCACCGGCGTGAAATTCACGACGCATACCACGTGGCTGTCTCCCGCGTTGCGCATAAAAGCATAAACGCTCTTTTCGTTGTCCTCCACGTTGAGCCAGGTAAAACCGTCCCAGCTGTCTTCGATCTCAAAAAGCGCGTTTTGCTGCCGATACACCTCGTTCAGCTTTTTGACGTAGCACTGCATACCTGCATGCGAATCGTAGTCGAGCAAAAACCAGTCGAGCTGTTTTTTAAAGTCCCACTCTATAAATTGGGCAAATTCGTCGCCCATAAACATCAGTTTTTTGCCTGGATGCGCAAACATGAACGCATAAAGCGTCCGCAATGCGGCAAACTTCTGCCAATAATCGCCGAACATCTTATCGATCATGGATTTTTTTCCATGTACGACCTCGTCATGCGAATAGGCAAGGATATAGTTCTCTGAAAATGCGTAATACATGGAAAAGCTCATTTTACTGTGCTCAAACTGCCGGAAATAGTGATCCATTTCCATGTAGGCAAGCGTATCGTGCATAAATCCCATGTTCCATTTGAATGTGAATCCCAGTCCGCCGTCGTAAGGCGGCTTTGTGATCATCGGATAGGCCGTGCTTTCCTCGGCGATGGTCATCGCCCCTGCATAATTGGTCAGTACGACACTGTTGACCTTTTTCAAAAACTTTACTGCGTTGAGGTCAATGTTTCCCCCCTGCTCGTTGGGCACGAAATAGCCGTCACGGGCATAGTTCAAATACAGCATGGACGTGACCGCGTCCACGCGTAGCCCGTCAATGTGGTATTTATCCATGAAAAACATTGCGTTTGAAACAAGGAAGCTCACGACCTCCGGCCGCCCGTAATTGAAAATGAGCGTACCCCATTGCGGGTGTTCGCGCTGCAATACGTTTTCGTGCTCAAAAAGGTGCGTGCCGTCAAACTTGGCAAGCCCATGTTCGTCCTTTGGGAAATGGCCGGGAACCCAGTCCATGATCACACCGATCCCGCGGGAGTGGAGCTTGTCCACAAAATACATGAAGTCCTGCGGTGTGCCGTAGCGTGAAGTGATGGCATAAAAGGCCGTGATCTGATACCCCCATGATCCATCGTACGGGTACTCCGCCACAGGCATGATCTCCACATGCGTATAGCCCATGTCAGACACATAATCCGCCAGCTCGTCCGCCACCTCGCGGAAACTGGGGAAACGGTAGTCTTCTTTTGTGCGCCACGAACCGATATGCAGTTCATAGATCGAGACAGCGTCGCGCAGCGGATTTTTCTTGATACGCTTTTGCATGTACGTATGATCAAGCCACTCATATCCGCCGATGTCCCATACCTTGGATGCAGTCTGCGGACGCACCTCACAGTGGAAGGCGAACGGATCGCTTTTCAATATACGGCTGCCGTCATAGCCATGCACGGCATATTTGTAGTTTTCGCCGTCAACAAGCTTGGGCACAAACGCGACCCACACGCCGTTTTTAAAAAGCTCCATCGGGGTCTCTGCTACGTCCCATTCATTGAAATCCCCAACAACGCTCACGTGCCGCGCGTTCGGCGCCCATACACAAAAGCGGTGCATACCGATCTCTTCTATGTAGTGGCATCCAAAAAAGTCGTACGCGCGCTGCGCCTCGCCTGTGTTGAATAAATAGATTTCATGCTCCGGCAAATACTTCTTCCACGCGTCCTGCATCATATCCACCTTCCGTTTTATTTATCCCACGCCCGCTATGTTTTCTACGCTCGAACCAATACCGCTACACGGTATACACAAACTGATCGTCCTTCGCGGAAGCCCGGTTCAACTCGTCTGCCTTTTCTTCATATCCCTCGCGTCCCATCAATGCAAAGGTTGCGATCTTTCCTTCCTCTACGCCCGGCTGGTCGAACGCGTTGATCTCCAGCAGTTCGCCCGCCGCAGCCGTCGCCATTTCAAACAGGAAAAACATCGCGCCGATGTTGTACGCATCCATTTTGGAAAGCGTGATGCGCAT
>NZ_JAYFPU010000305.1:0-6910 GCF_034927525.1 Christensenella sp. | reverse complement strand
GCACGGAGATGGTAATGCCGGGAGATAACATCGAGATGGAGATCAAGCTGATCACGCCGATCGCGATCGAAGAAGGACTGCGGTTCGCAATTCGAGAAGGCGGACGTACGGTAGGGTCTGGGGTAGTATCCGGCGTTATCGCTGATTAATCAGAGACAAAGCAAAAGAGCAGGTATCTGTACCTGCTCTTTTTTGTATGGCAAAAAAAGAATGGCAATAGATGCGCGTTTTATTGGAAAAATATTGCAAAATTGAAATAATTTTAATTTTTTCATCATAGGTAAGGGATTTTTTAACGAAAAATATATTGCTTTCCTGTAAAAAAAGTTTATAATGGAAAAGAGAATAGTATATGTTTATTAGCAAACCTGCTGAAAAACAGGGACGCAAAGCCACGGATCTAAGCGTATTTCGTATGATAGCCGGGTTGCAAAAAAACGATAATATTGTAATGTCGTGCAACTATATCATACCTGCGCAAGCGGGTATTTTTATTTGCGGGACATATTGAGAAAAAGGCATTATGTTCAAATCAAGATGTAACTACATCAAAACGACGACAGCCGACAGTTTGTCATTACGGGTGAAGAAATGAAGAAGAAAATAATTGCCGCGGTAGTAGCGGCAAGTCTAGTGTTTGGTATGTTTGGGGTATCGAGCGCACAGCCTTTGAGCGAAAATACAGGAGCAGGGCAGCCGGCACAAACGGTCGCGCCCAGAGAGTCGGCAAGCGCACAGCCGACAGAGACGCCGCGGCCGGAGCAATCTGCAGCGCCTGAGCCAAGTTCGGAACCGACGCCGCAAGTGACTGCACAGGCAAGCAAAGAAGTAAAGCAGACGGAGGCTCCGGTGGAAATGCCGACGGGGAATGGTCCCTTAGCGACAACACCTTTCGTACAGGAAGAAGCGCCTGACGGGATAACGGATATAATGGATTTGAGCCAGATAACCGCTTCGGGCAGCTATCGGCTTATTCAAGATACAACGCTTCAAGAAGTACTGGTGATTGGCGCAGGTCTGGACGTAACGATCGATTTGAATGGATGTACCATTACATCGACAGGCGCAAACTTTTTTGTGAATGAAGGAATGGTTCGTATATGTGATTCTGTGGGCGGCGGAATAAATGCCCCGCGCGGCTGTATCTATAATAGAGGCACGGTTTCGATCAGTGGCGGACACTATGTCACGACTGACAATACAGGGGGCAGTGCGCTGTATAATGGTGACGGAGCGACAATGGTCGTAGAAAACTGCGTAGTCAACGCTGTATCGTTTGCGATTGGGAATTCGGGAGACTGTACGATCAACGGCGGAGAATTCCACTCCACATCTTCCAACGTGACGCCAAACTGGGCGTATTGCATCAAGAGCACTGGCGCGGGTGCGCGGCTCACGATCAACAATGCGACGGTAACAGGTATTCAAGGCGGCGTTGCGGCGGTGCAGGGAACGGTTAAGATCTACGGCGGGAATTTTTCTACAGAGCAGGGAAACTCACGTTCCTTTTACGCACTGTATGTGGCAGGGGAAAACGGTGAAGTAAGCGGAGACGTTTATGGCGGGGATTTCTCCAGCCCCAAGCAGGCGGTCTATATTGGCAACGACAATACAAACGGCGACGGTGGCATCAATGCAAGTGCATGCTTAAACATTCATGGCGGTACTTTTGACGGCGGAAACAGCGCACTCTTTAAAGCACAGAATACAGGAACGACCTTTATTTCGGGCGGCACCTTCCGCGATGGCAAAGGGGATTCAGATATTGACAGATATGTGGTGGACGGATATGCGACGGTAAAAAACGAGGATGGAAGCGTTTCCGTTTCTGAGAAGAAGATGCCTGTTAAGAATGAGACCACAGGCAAGGGATACGAGACATTGCAGGCGGCGATTGCGGAGCTTAACGCAGGAGACACCCTCACACTTACCGAGGGTACGTTCAATGCGACGGCAAACAACCAATTCCGCATTGACAAACCGAATGTAACAATACAGGGGCAGGGAGATACGAGCATCATCGATTGCGGCACATACAGCGCAAGTACGCAGGCGGGCATTTTTGTGATTGCGGATCATGTGACGATCAAGGACGTTAAGATCGTCGGAAGCAGTACAAATGGAAACGTCCATACGCTGAAAGTAACCGGTCTGAGAAGCGGAGCAGAAGGGCCGTTGCTCGAAGGCGTGACGATAAGCAATGTGACGCTTGGAAGCGTCAAGGGAAGCGCGCTCAATATCCACGGCGTGAAAAATGCGGTTGTGGACGGAGTCAGTGTGGAGCAAGCAGGGAAATGCAGCATTATGCTGGCGGGCGTTGATGGAATAACGATTTCTGATACCAAGACAATCAGCGGCGGATGGAACGCCGATATTGGGATCATGTATGCGACGGAAGCACCGGTTTATACGACGCCTACGCGGCTGACGCTTGGAAGCGGGAATACATTTGCAAACCAGTTCGTCTATTCGGAAAGACCCGCTGACGCGCCGGGCGGCGCAGACAGCGCGGCAGGCTATGAGGCGATGGGGCTGGGGATGCTTACAAAAGCCGACGGGACATGGGCTCTGATGGATGCGGCTAAGCTTGCACGACTGGTGACGAACAAAACGACGGGCGCGGCGTATGACACGATACAGGCGGCAGTGGACGCGGCAAATGCAGGAGATGTGCTCAGCATTCCGCAAGGCGCAGGTACATATGATGAGAAGGTCACACTGACAAAGGCAGTGACGCTCGAAGGGCCGGGGGACGGAAGCGCAGTGCTCACAGGAGGTATCACGCTTGCGGGACCGTTCGGCGACGATACGAAAACAGTGATCAAGGGTCTGCGGTTTGAAAAAAGCGGTATTTATGCCATTGCGTGGGGCAATGAACCGAATTTAAATAACGTGACGATCGAAAACAATATTTTTGAGAACATTGCCGAATGGTCGGCAGCGGTAAACTTCAATCTGGATAATAAGAGTGCTGTCAAAAATCTGACGATCGCAAACAACGCGATTACCAACGTGACGGGTACGAACGCTTCGGGTATTTGGGTATCCGCGGTCGCGGGCACGACGCGTATCACAGGCAATACGATAAGTGACACCAAGCTGAACAGTATCCAAATCACGGGGATCGCCGGCGGGGACGTGACGATTTCCGGCAATACCCTGAAAAACTGGGATTCCGACGTTGCGGGCGGCGGACGCGCGATGCGTCTGACGGCAAACGGCAATGCGAGCATGGCCATTATGGGCAACAGCATGTCGCGCGATCTGGCGGCAGGTGAGGATGGCGCGCAGGTCATCAAGATCACCGAGCTTGACGGAACACTGAATGCGGCGGAGAACTACTGGAATGCGGCGAAGCCTGATTTTTCAGCGGTACTTAAGGCGTACAAGACAGGCGGCGCGGCAGCGGACAGCTCGCAGCTGGTTGTTATGCCGTATTATGCGGATGCTGCGCTTAAGAAGCTTGTGGAATATGGTGTGAAAAATGCGCGCAGCGGAGAGGTTTATGATTCGCTGCAAAAAGCGGTCAATAAAGCACAGGACGGCGATACATTGTTGTTGGGCAATGACTGTATATTTGGTAGTACTACGCAGACAGGGCATGACGAGGACAACATTGGTTACGGGACATATGGTTCTTTCAGTAAGTCGCTCACTATCCGCAGCGAAGGAACGGCGCGTACAGTCACGGCGACTTCCATCATTACGGTGAATGCCGGAGCGCGGGTGGTGCTTGAAAATGTGACGGTCGACGGTGAGAACAGGATCGGTACGAGCGGGATCAATGTTCAGGGCAATGCGACGCTGATTTTGGGTAGCGGAGCAACGGTCAAGGGCTGTGCGACCTCCTCAGGATTTGCTGCGATCGATCTTGGCAGTGCGGGCGGAACAGGCGGTGCAGGGAAGCTCGTTATGAATGAGGGATCGCTTGTGACACAGAACGTGAACTCCGGAATCTGGGTAGAACCGGATGGAACGTTTGAAATGAACGGCGGAAAAATAACCGCTAATAACTGTGCGCCGCAGGCACTGAGTAAACAGGCATACGGGCTTGTGATCAGCGGCGGGAAGGCTGTGATAAACGGCGGGGAGATATCTTCAAACGGCGCGAATATGGCGGGCGGCGGCGTATTAATGAGCAAAACCGACAGTACGCTCGATGTAAACAGTGGTACGATTTCAAACAATACGAAAAACGGCAGCATCTATGTGACAGCGGCAGATTGTATAGTCAGCCTTCATGACGCGGTGATCACAGGAAACAGCGTCAACAGCTATGGCAGCGTGGGCGGGTCTTCCTCCGCAACGAACCTTAAGGTCAATATTTCAGGGAAGACACAGATCACAGGTAATAAATATGGCGGCACGCCGTGCAACCTGAAAACATCGGCAAACATGTCAGTCGATATCACAGGGTTAGAAACGGGTGCTGTGATCGGTGTGACGCCGTACAATAAGGCGGCTGGCTATGAGGTGGCAAGTGCAAGGGACGTGCAGTCGGTAAAGACTGAATGCTTTACGCCGGACAGTGCGCTCAGTGCAAATGTATCGCTGGTGCGCATCGGCAACAAACTGGTGACAGGCTATGCGACCACGATAAGCGCGGCAGGGCTTGTACAGGATCAGTTTGAAAACACAGGCGCAGCTCCGGCACTGCAGATGCAGGGAGTGGCGGTTGTGGCAACAAACAATGCAACGGTACAGGATCCTGCGATCGGCTTCGTATATTATGCGGACGACAACGGAGTGGCAGGCAAGCGGCTTGCGGAAGCGCCTGCTGCATCCGGGACGTATTGGGTATGTCCGGTCTATGATGGCAGCATAAACGGTTCTTATGGCGCAAGCCAAGCCGTGGATGCGCATCGGTACACAATCGTAACGCCTGTTTCGGGTGTAAGCCTGAATAAGACGAGCATTTCGTTAGAAATGAACACCAAAGGGCAGCTCTCTGCGGCGGTATCGCCTGCGGACGCATATGATAAGACCATCACATGGGCTTCGTCGAATGAAGCTGTAGTGAAAGGGGATAAGGGTATGATCGTGCCGGTTGCACCGGGTACGGCGAATATCACGGCAATGTCTTATAATGGAAAGAGTGCAACGTGTGTTGTCACGGTAGCAAAACCGCCTGAAACGTCAAAACCGCCGGTAGCGCCGGATATGGGTGACAAAACGCAGGTCGTCGTGGAGCCGGAGGTAAAGGACAATACTGTCGATTCGAACGCGGTCAAGGATGCAATCGCTAACGCGAAGCCCGACGAGGCGGTCGTTGTTAAGGTGGAGGCAAAGAACGAGGAAGAAGCCAAGAATGTCAAAGTAAGCGCGGACGTGGTGGCAGAGGCAGCAAAAGCAGCGGCAGACGGTACGGGTGCAAAAACGGTAGCGTTTTCTATGGCAGATGCGAGCGGGAACATCGCTGCTGCAGTGACGCTTGATCTTTCGAATGGCGTAGATCCCGATCAATTGAAGGATCTGAACTTAGGCTATAGCAACACGGTGAGTACGGCAGTTGAGGAAGAGGCCAAGGGGGCGGTTCCGCAGGACGCGACGGTGATGTTCATCAATCTGACGCATGATGGAGTGTTCCCGTGCCCCATTACGAGGATGGATAAGGTGAGCGGAAGCTTTAAGCCGGGGGACACTGTTTATCTATACTATGCGGGTGCGTCCGGGCTGAGCGAGGAACAGGTGCTTACGGTGGATGCGAACGGGTACATTACGTATACAATCACGCATGCTTCGCCGTATGTGATCTCTGACCTGCGCAGCATAGTTACGACCCCGGAAAATCCGGGCGGCAACGAAACACCGGGGCCGGATAACCCGGGCGGTGTAGAGACGCCGGGAACAGGTTTCGAGCCAAATGACCCGGACAACGGATCGAACATCAATGAAGAAAGTGGGAACCCAGTCAATAGTGATGATGGTGTGAAGCCGGTAAATACAAAGGTGGACACAAAGACAACGACCGCACCCAAGACGGATGATATACAAGATATGGCGCCGTACTTATGGCTGATTGTGATTGCGGGCGGTGTGATCACGGCTGGTGTGGTAAATGCGAATAAGCGCAGGAAAGATGAACAGAAATAGTATGAGCAGAAAAGAGGACGTGTATGAGCGTCCTCTTTTTTATGAAAGATGTTTATGGTACGATAGAAGAAATAATGATTGGAGGCAAGCAATGGAACGGAAGACGACCTTTTTTAACACAGGGATAGGAATTCTGCCTGTTGTGGCGATGATGATCGCGATGTTTGCGGGGACGATTTTTGTACCCATGTTCTTTGGTATAGTAAATGCGCAGAATGTATGGATGCAGGTTGTACTCCTTGCGATGATTGGATGTGCCGTTGCGGTGTCGGTACGCGCAAAAGGGCCGGATTTTTCGATTGCTGGGGTGATGGCGCTTACGATGATGGCGATTGGACAATTCAGCACGCAGGGATATGGATGGGAAGTCGGGCTTGTGGTCGCACTGCTGATCGCGGCTGGAGTTGGAGCCCTGAACGGTGCGGTGGCGCTGTATACGCCTGTTCCTGCACCGGCGATCACAATCGTTGTGTTCATTGTATTGAGGCTGTTGCTAAATATATTTTCTACACAGCCTGTGCCGATAGAAGGATTGCCTGCTTTTGGGCAGTCGCTGCTTGCGGCAACGATCCTTCTTGTGCTCGTGGTTGCGGCAGTGTTTTTGTTCGTCTTCTTTTCACGGCTTGGCACACCGTTTGCAGGTAGGCAAAAGGGTGAGAAAACCCTTTCTTACCTGTTCGCGTACGTTATTTCGGCAGTTCTCAGCGCTCTTGCTGCTTTCTTTCTGGCATCGCGGCTGGGAGCGGCAATCGGTACTGTGTCGTGGGAGTACGTTATGTACACTGTTTTCGTGGCAGCGGGCATTTATGCGAGCAAG
>NZ_JAYFPU010000080.1:0-19467 GCF_034927525.1 Christensenella sp. | reverse complement strand
CAAAAAAGATAAGAGTAATAAAGTGATCCTCGACTATTTCGGAGACGGCACGACAAACTCCGGATTGTTCCATGAGGCGCTCAACATGGCGGCGCTTTGGAAGCTGCCTATTGTATATATGTGCGAGAACAATCTGTACGGTATGTCTACGCCGGTTGAAAAGAGCGTATCCGTCAAAGACATTGCGACAAGGGCGAAGGCTTACGGTATCCCGGGCGTGATCGTTGACGGGACGGACGTCCTTGCGGTGATGGACGTGGTGAAGGAAGCAGCAGACCGTGCGCGCCGCGGCGAAGGCCCGACGCTGATCGAAGCAAAAACCTACCGTTACTTAGGACACTCCAAAAGCGACAAGCGCGCGTATCGTACGCGTGAAGAAGAAGCGGAGTGGAAGGCAAAAGACCCGATCATTTCCTTTGGCAAGTATATGATGGAAAACGGCTTTACGCAAAAAGACATCGATGACATCCGTGCGCTCGTTGAGCAGGAATGCGAAGAAGCTGTGGAATATGCGCAAGCCGCGGAAACGATCACTCTTGAAGAAGCAAAAAAACTTGTTTTTGCATAACGGAGGTTATTTGATGAGTACAATTACTTATGTACAGGCGGTTTCGGACGCCTTAAGAGAAGAAATGAAAAGGGACGAAAAGGTCTTCTTACTGGGAGAGGACATGGGCGTATACGGCGGATGTTTCGGTGTAACGCGCGGTTTCTTGGAAGAGTTCGGCGAGGACAGGATCATGGATACGCCGATCAGTGAAGGCGGCTTCACGGGCATCGCGGTAGGCGCTGCAATGGCGGGCTACCGTCCGGTCGTGGAATATATGTTCTCTGACTTCGTAACGGTCGCGATGGACCTTATCTGCAATCAGGCTGCAAAACAGCGCTTTATGCTGGGCGGACAGGTCAAAATGCCGCTCGTGATCCGTACGCCGGAAGGAAGCGGCACAGGCGCTGCAGCGCAGCACTCGCAGAGCCTCGAAGCATGGTTTTGCCATGTGCCGGGTTTAAAGGTCGTATGCCCTGCAACACCGTATGATGTAAAAGGCCTTTTGAAGGCTGCCATCCGTGAGGACAACCCGATCGTATTTTATGAGCACAAGCTCTTATACGGCACGAAGGGCGAGGTGCCGGACGAAGAATATGTATTGCCCATCGGCAAAGCGGATGTGAAGCGCGAGGGGAAGGACATTACGATCATCAGCTATTCAATGACGGTGCTGAAGGCTTTAAAAGCGGCTGAAATGCTCGAAAAAGACGGCATCGACGCGGAGGTCTTAGACCTTAGGACGGTATCGCCTCTCGATGTGGAGGCAATCGTTGCTTCCGCAAAGAAAACGGGGCGTGTACTTGTGACGCATGAGGGTGTGCAGAAATTCGGCGTGGGCGCGGAAGTATCGTCCATTATTAACGACAGCGAAGCGTTCTTCTATCTTGACAGGCCGGTAAGAAGATTCGGCGGCGCGGACGATATCCCGATCCCGTATTCCCCGCAGCTTGAAGCGTTGGTGGTTCCGCAGGCGGAGACGATTTACGAAAAAGCAAAAGAATTGCTGAAATAGGGGGACGCGCAAATGACAAGAGTGATGTCCACACCCGCCGCGAGGCGCGTGGCGGGAGAACGAAAAATTGACCTTGCGAAGGTCAAGGGAACAGGCATCGGCGGCTATGTACAACTGAGCGACGTTCAGTCTTTTAAGGGCGGTAAAGCAACGTTTTTGGCGCGTGCGATGGCGGATTATCTGGGCGTCGATATTGACGCGGTGAGCGCCGAAGGCGACATGGTGCGCAAGCAGGATGTGCTTGCTTACAAGGCACTCATGGGTGAAGATAAGGTCATACCGCTCAACGGTATGCGCAAGGTGATCGCGAAACAGATGAAGGCAAGCCTCGATACGGCGGCGCAGTATACGATCATGGGTGAGGCGGATTGCTCTAGACTAAAGCCTCTGATGAAGCAATATACAGCGGATTGTATGGAAGCGACAGGCGTAAAGCCGACGTTTTCCGACCTGTTCATCAAGGCGGTCGCGATGGCTCTCAAAATGAACCCGATGCTCAACTCGTCCTTTATGGAGGATCACGTCCTTATAAAGGGCAATATCAACGTGGGGCTGGCGGTATCGCTCGGCGAAGACGGACTGATTGTACCGAACCTGAAAAATGCGCACATGATGTCGTTATATGAGATCACAAAGGCGCGTGAAGACCTGGTGACGCGGGCGCGTGACGGGAAGCTGGCGCCGGACGAATACTCCGGCGGGACGTTCTCCATCTCCAACTACGGACGCACACCGGTGCAGTATTTCACGCCCATCATCAACGTACCGGAAAGCGCGATCATCGGGATCGGCAACATGACGAATAAGCCGGTGGCAGTCGGAAACGACATCGGTATCCGCCCGATGCTTGGACTAAGCTTGACGCTTGACCACAGGCACATCGACGGGACGACAGGCGAAAAATTCTTGAAGGATTTCCGTGACATTATCGAAAATCCGGATCAGTTGCTTGACTAAAGCAGAGTAGAAAGGAAGAATAAAATGGGTAATTTTATTACGATGCCTAAGCTCGGTATGACGATGGCTGAGGGCAAGATCATAAAATGGTTGGTAGACGAGGGAGCGACGGTAGAAAAGGGCGACTACATCTTTGAAGTGGAAACGGATAAGACTTCGCTTGAAGTGGATGTACTGTATTCCGGCAAGATTTTGAAGATATATTATGGCGCAGGAGAAACGGCTCCGGTCAACGAGCCGGTTGCGTTTATCGGCGAAGAAGGCGAGGAGATTCCGGAAGTAGATAAATCCGCAGCGGCTCCGGCGCAGGAAGCACAAACTACAGCGACAGCACCCGCACCCGTGGCAGCTACTCCGACAGCAGCGGCTCCGGCAAAAAAAGCAGTGGCAAAGGAAAAGGCAAAACGGCCGGAAGGAAGCTTTGACTATGACCTGATCGTTATCGGTGCAGGCCCGGGCGGCTACGTCGCGGCGATCCGCGCGGCACAGCTGGGCGCGAAGGTAGCGGTCGTGGAAAAGGATACGGTGGGTGGCACATGCTTAAACCGCGGATGTATCCCCACAAAGGCGTACTATGCAAGCGCGAAGCACTGGAAGGATATCCAGAATTCGGACGAATTCGGTATTTCCGTAAGCGGCTCATCCTTTGACTGGAAGAAGATTCTGGACAGGAAAAACAAGATCGTGAAGCAGCTTACAAACGGCGTGGGCGGCCTCTTTAAGAAAAACAAAGTAGAGCTCATTGCTGGCGAAGCGGTGATCGAGAAGGCAAACGAAGTCAAAGTCGGCGATAAGGCATATACGTGCGCATTCATGTTGCTGGCGACGGGCGCAAAACCGGCTTCTGTTGTCAAGACGGACGTGAAACTTCTGAACACGGATCAGATTCTTGATATCGACAAGCTGCCCGCATCCATCGTGATCATCGGCGGAGGCGTGATCGGCTGCGAAATGGCGTGCATCTTCAACTCCTTTGGCGTAAAAACGACAGTCGTAGAGCTGATGGATCAGATATTGCCCATGACGGACGATGAAGTTGCCGATACACTTGCGAAGCACATGAAAAAGAGCGGTATCAACCTGCTGACGGGCACGACGTGCGACGAGATCAAAGAAGGAAACGGGAAATATACGATCAAGCTTTCCAGCGGAGAAACGATGGAAGCGGAGATGATGCTCGAAGCGGTTGGCAGAAGCGCCGAAGGCAGCGGCTTTGATAAGCTCGACGTAAAACGTACGCCCAAGGGCTGTGTGGAAGTGGACGAGCTGATGCGCACCAGTGTCGGCAACATTTATGCGATCGGTGATATCAACGGCAAATTCCAGCTGGCACATGCGGCTTCCGAGCAGGGAATATTAGCGGTTGAGCACATGTTTGGCGGCATTGAATCGGCAGATGAGCAGCCCATCCCGTCGTGCATCTTTACAGACCTCGAGATCGCGTTTGTGGGCATGAGCGAAAAGCAGGCAAAGGAACAGGGCATCCCGGTCAAGACTTACAAGTTCCCCTATGCGGCGAACGGCAAAGCGCTGACGCTCGGCGAGAGCGAAGGTTTTGTCAAGGTGATCGCCGACGAACGCTGGGACGAGATACTGGGCGTGCATATTATCGGTGCGGAAGCGTCTAGCATGATCGAAGAAGCGGTTATGGCGATGCGCTGTGAGGCAACGGCGGAGGCGGCAGGAAGCACGATCCACGCGCATCCTACACTCAGTGAGACATTGATGGAAGCGTTCCTCGGCGTAAGCCGTGGAGCGATCCACATGTAATATGCGTATTACTCCTTAAAGATATGGTACATAAAAAGAGGCAGCCGCTTTTAGCGGTCAGCCTCTTTTTATGATTGGGGGTATATGCAAACACGAAATACATCGCGCCTGTATGCCTTAAGCGTTTTCTACGAAGTCGATAATTTCTTCTTTGGACTTTACGCCCACGAAACGACCCATTTTTGCACCGCCGTCAAACAGATAAACGGTAGGGATAGACATAACGCCGTATTCCTTGGCGATATTCTGTGCTTCGTCGACATTGACCTTGACGATTTTCAGGTTGGGGATCTGGCCGTCGATTTCTTCTAAGATCGGCGCAAGCATTTTGCACGGGCCGCACCAGTCTGCATAAAAATCTACCAGCACCATATTTTTATCCTGTAATACTTCCGCGTCGAACTGTCCTTCGGTGATATGTTTGATACTCATTCTAATACACACTCCTTACATTTACTTATTGTTTTATTAAAATATATTTACCCCGTAGGGATATCATTAAACAAATTATTTATGTGGCTACGCCTCTGAATTCCCGCTTTGTAAAACACCGTGCGGCCATCGTGAGAAAGATGAGCACGCAGATGGCAACGCTGCCTAAAATGGCTAGCATTACGCCGATTTGATAGCGCACGGCAAGCTCGGGCGGCGTACCGGCGAGGATTTGCCCAGTCATCATGCCTGGCAGCGTGACGATGCCCATTGTGAGCATGGATGTCAGCGTGGGCAGGATTGCGTTTGTAAACGCGCTGTTGATGCTGTCACGAACGGCACGCTTGGGCGTTGCTCCCAGCATGAGCGCTTGCTCGATACGTCCGCGGTTTTGCTTGAATTCTGTGATGAGCGTATTCATGGAAAGCGCTACACCTGTCATGGAATTGCCAAGCACCATGCCCGCGATACTGACAAAATACCTCGTCTCATACCACGGTTTGACGCCGATGACCAGTGCCAAAAAGTAGACCATGACACATGAGGAACCGATGACGATAGCGATAGCGACCGGACGTCTCACCACCGGACGTAATTCCTTGGGGGCGCGATAGGTGACCGTCAGTACCGCAAACACAAGCATGCCCGCAAAGATGGCAAGGGTGAGCCACCAGCTTGGGTTGTTGAATGCAAGCGTCAGAAGGTAGCCTGCAAGCACAAGCTGCAGCGTCATACGCAACGTAGATACCACGACCTGTTTGCTTTTATCGATCCCGCGTATCCTGAATAAAATCAGAAGCAGGATCACAAAAATATAAGCGGCAATGAGCTGCCATATGGTGATAACTACCGAATCCCTTGATATCCTCCCCCTTTTTTAAGCTCGACGTGATGGTCGCACAGCTGCGCGCTTTCGGGGGAGTGCGTGACAAGGATCACGGTAGAGCCGAAAGCTTTCGTAAAATCAAGCAGGTTGCGCATGACACTAAGCTGTGTATCTTCGTCAAGCGCGCTGGTGGGCTCGTCGATGAGGTAGGTCTCACTCTTAAGAGCCAGTATGCGCGCAAGGCATAATCTCGATTGCTCCCCGCCGGATAACATCTTGGTGTCGTGATCAAGCGGTACATCAAGCTGTACGCAGCGGAGCACTTCCTTAAAAAACGGATCATCCGGTACAGGGCGTTCTGCAAAATCAAAAGCGATCTTCAGATTATAGCTGACGTCGCCCTCATAGATCACGGGGGATTGAGCGGCCATTGTAACACGCCTGCGCAGGTTTTTGATGGTGCGGATATCCTGTCCGTCAAAAAAAATCTGTCCGCTGTCCGGCAGATAAAGACCGTCGAGCAGCTTTAAAAGCGTCGTTTTACCTGCACCAGAGGAGCCGGTGACCGCAGTCGAGCGTCCGCTGGAAAAGTGCAGGTCTGTGATATGCAGGATGTCGCGGTAAGTAAGATTTTCTACCCGGTACATGGCCGCACCTCAACGATACCGTTATTTTAAAAGGCCTTTTGATTCTTTGAATACCCAGTCGCGCTGGATGGAAAAGCTCGCAATGAAGATGACAAGATCGACGACGACCTTAAGCAGTGTATTGACTTCGTCGCCGCCACCGAGAAGCGAGCCGATGCCCCATACAAGCAGCCACGAAACGATGAGCTGTCCTACGGCGAGGATCACAAAACGTACGACCGTACCGCGTGAGCGGGCCTGGGAATTGAACACAGCGCCCCGATTCAATAGGTACGTTGCAATAGAGCACAAAATCCTTGAGATCACGGTCGCTGTCAGTATTTTAAATTCATCGTCTAAAAACGAAAAAAGCTTCTGGAACAAATAGAATGTGCCGATATCCACCAGATAGGCAATGAACGCGGCGATGCTGAATTTGATGAATACAAGATACAGCTTAAAAGACGAAGTGAGCAAGTCCCAGCCTGGCGCGACATCGATCTTGGCCTGTGTAGGAATATCCACGATCACCAAATTTTTTTCGCGCGCCTCCAAAAGGATATTGGAACAAAACGCCTTATCCTTGCTTTTCATATGCGTCATGAGCTCTAAATTTTCACGTGACATAGCGAAAAGCGAGGAACACACGTCCTGTGCCTCGATCCCTGACAAGAAACCGTAAATATTCTGTGCAAGGGATTTTTTGACCGTCTGTTCACGTGCGCCAACATACACCTTTTGCGGGTCAGAAAGAGCGGCCTGTGCAACATTGGTGATGTCGTCTGTATCAAACCCTTCGGAAGCGTCTGCACGAACAAAAATGGACGCGTCGGACTGCTCGAGCGCTTGGGTAAAAAAGGCGCGTACCGTCATGTCCGGGCGTTCTCTTAAGACATGAAAGCCTGCCTGCGTTAATTGCTGTAATAAAGTTTCGTCTGCGCCCGTCAAAAGGACGGTTATTTTGTTCGTATCCATAACTTTATTATTCTAACATTTTAGACTTCGTTTAGCAATCTTTAGTCCTCGCGCGTCCGGTTGGGATTAACGGAATAATCCTCAAACTCACGCGTCAGATTTTTGCTGTACAAGGGATCATACGGGTATTTTTTATCCCATTTGGCAAGCCATTTTTTTTGTTCGCCTTCAAATCGCTTGATCTTTTCAGGTGTTTCCTCATAGCCGCGCGTTTTGGATTCGTAGTGGTAAAGCTCGGCAAACGGCGTAAACAAATTGATATAGCCTGCTTCGCGTATCTTAAGGCATAGGTCTACATCATTGAAAGCAACGACGAACTGTTCGTCAAAGCCGCCGGCCTCCTCAAACACATTTTTCCTGACCATCAGGCAGGCGGCGGTCACGCCCGCTACATCCTGCACGAACGTCATACGGCCAAACGAACCGACGTCCCAGCGGTCAAGATGCTTGTGGGAATGTCCGGCGACCGCGCCGATCTTTAAAACAACGCCCGCGTGCTGGATGGTGTCGTCCGGATAATATAGCTTTGCGCCCACCGCGCCGATCTCGCTGCGTACCGCGTGCATGACCATTTGCTCCAGCCAGTCGGGAGAAATGATCGACACGTCGTTATTGAGGAACAGCAATAATTCGCCTTTGGCCTGCTGCGCGGCAAAATTATTGATCGCCGCGTAATTAAAAATGCCGTCCCAGGTGATGATGCGGATATTTTGCTGCTGCTTTAGTTTTTCATAATACGAAAAAATCTCTTGGCCGGTGCTGTTGTTTTCCACCACAAGGATCTCATAATTATCGTATGTCGACCTCAATAAAATCGAATCGATACATTTTTTGAGCGTCGCAGGCTCATCCTTGTTTGGAATGATGATAGAAACAAGCGGATGCGGCGCAGGGATGTCGTAGCTTGTGATGTAGTAGTTGTCGAGCGTGTTACAGGCTACGTGTGCATTGCTTAGCCCACGGCGTACAAATGCCGCCTCAAGCGCTTTTTTGCCCGCTTCGACAGTGTAACTCTTGGTGTCTGACGAAAAGGCTGTAGACGTTTCGGATATGCGCCAATGGTAAAGGATGTCGCCGATATGACCAACCTTTTTGGCTTTTTCAGTCGCGCGCAAAAAGAGGTCGTAATCCTGTGCGCCGTTGAACTGCGCATTGAAGTAGCCGATTTCGTCGAGCAGCGATTTTTTCATGACCACAAAGTGTGTGATATAGTTGAATGCAAGAAACATATTGGGCGCAAAGTCCGGCTTGAAGAACGGATCGAAGCGCCTGCTGCCGTCCTCCGTGATCTTGTCCTCGTCCGAATAGATGAATTCATAGTCCCTGTCCTTGTTGATCAGGGAAATATTTTCGTAAAGCGCCTGCGGCATAAGCGTATCATCGTGATCGAGCAGCGCCACATACTCACCCGTCGCCATTGCGATCGCGCGGTTGGAGTTGCCTGAAATTCCTTCATTTGTTTCAAGCCTTTTGTAAACGATGCGGTCGTCGTTATAAGAAGTGACGATGTTTTTAAGATCGTTTGCCTCCGTACTGCCGTCCGCTAAGCACAGCTCCCAGTTCGGATAGGTCTGACCGACTACGGAATCGATCATCTCGCGGAAAAAGTGCTCGGGTGTATTGTATAAAGGCACGATGATGCTGACCTTTGGCGCATACTCGAAGACATGGCTGCGCTGCGCTGTGTATTCTTCTTCTGTGGGTGTGTTGTTTTTCATCCAGTACAGGTACTCTGCGTCGAACTGGACATATATCCTGCAAGCAACGCTGCCGCCTCCCGCCACGTCAAAGCCATGTTTCTTTTTACGACGGTTCACGAGCACACCGCTTTCGGAAGAAGAAGCCGTGAACGTAAAGGTAAGAGGGGTATTGACTGTCCGCAGGATCGGTAAAAAGGTAAAAACCGTGTAATCGTTGTCTTTGACTTCGGAAGAAATTGTCTCTAACAGCGTCTTGCCATTTGGGGCTTTGACGGTCATTTTCAATGTATCCTGCGTATTTTTGCTTTGCGTCAGGATATCCACCCGCCCGACGTTGACGGAAGCGGGAATGGCTGTAAAGCTGACTTGCTGCTCAGGAAAAAAGCCTGACGGATCGTGAGGATTTTTGATATACGATTCATTGGTGATGACAGAAATACGCTGGTACACGCTTTTCGCCATATCCCCATAACGCATCTTCTCTTTTACACGACGCAAAAATTCGCGCATCCCATAGTCGCGGATGATCGCGCGTACGCGCTTCCACTTTCTGCTTTTTAGTTTCCCCGCGACTTTTGCGAGATTTTTCAGTTTTCCCATGCCTGTCCTCCGGTGATTTTCATTTTACGCAATGCCCGCATACATAATGTTGTATACGAGTATGACGAGCAATATGAACCCAAAAACACCCAGCAAGGTAAACCAGAAAGATTTGGGGATCTTTTCTTTTTCCTTTTTCACTACGACTTTTTCTTCCTCAAGCTGCGCTTTGCACTTGGGACAAAAATCTGCGGAATCTTCAAATTTTGTTTTACAGATCGGGCAGGTTTTCATGGCTGGTCCTCGTCCACTTCTTTTTTATTCTTTTGCAGTTGTTTTTGCTCGCGGCGGTAAAAATAAAGCAAAATCAAAAACAGTGCACTCAGTCCCGCGATGGTGAGTACACAAAACAAAACGTTGTCCGACAGGAAGATACTGCTTAGTACAAAACAGGCGTACGCTGCAAAACTAACGCGCGACAAACCTTTTCTGAGCAACTCGGACAAAAGCAATACCACGCCCGCGAAAAACGCTATGGTTCCAATCAGGTTATTCGTTGTTAAAAACAATCCGTCCATAAAATATACCTGCACCTATTATAGCATGGAACAGAAGAAAGGACATAAAAAATTTACGTTATTTTTGTTAACAAAACACAACATATATGATAGTATAAAGGGAGGTACAACAGGATGAACGATATTATTTTAAAAACATTAGCGCTTTGCCTGCGGGAGGATCGGCCTGCCATCGTGATCTACGAGGGAGCCAAGGGGATATCGCAGCGGCGTGTTTATGTAAGAAAAATCACGGAACAGAGTGTGACGGTATATTGTATGCAGAAAAAGGGGCTCCGCGTTTTTCGCTTAGACGGTATTTTATCGGCAAAAATTGCCGACGAATGACGAGGAGAGTCAATGAAGGAAAAGGACAAAGAGGTCTGCACTGCACAAAAAAGGGAAGCGCTTCGTAAACTGGATGAAAAGATGCAGGTGTTTGCGGAGGAACGCGAGAAGCTCAATAAGATGAGTGCGCAGCGCATTGCGCTTGGCAAGCCACTTACGGATGGCGACATCCTTTTGCAAAATGAGCGTTGCAGCGATATGAGCCTTGATATTATGAAGCTACAGGAATACTTGGACGAAATTGAGGACGAATAGCTTTATGAATACGATTATGAACGAAACGGAATATCTGGCATCTGTTTTGGGTGCGATGAGCGACATGGTGCGCGTCATCTCAAGGGATGGCAGGGTCGTTATGGCGAATGAAGCGTTCAAGAAGCGGTTTGGCTGTACAGAAGACCATAAGTGCTACGAGCCGTTTCATCAGGATGCGCCGTGCGAGCACTGTCTTTCGCGTGAAGTGCTGGAAGAAGGCGGCCCCAAGCGTCTGACGCGTAAAGTAGCGGGGCGCGTATATTCGGTGACGGTATCGCCTTTAAAAGGGCCGGATGGCTCCAATATTGCTGCGGTGGAAGTATTTCGCGATATTACGCTTGATTATAACATCAAACAAAATCTGTTGATGCAGAACGCGAAGATGCAAAAGGATTTGCAGCTTGCGCGTAAATTGCAGGAAGCGCTCGTCAAGAGTACGATGCCCAAGGTGGGGTGCGGGTATGAGCTGACAGCGGGATTTTTTCCGTGTGAAGCGGTCGGCGGGGATATTTATGACTGCACTGTATACGATGACAAGCTCGTTATATACTTAGCGGATGTATCGGGACACGGCGTGATGCCTGCGATGCTGTCTGTGTTTTTCTCGAGGGTTGTGCGCGCGGCTTGCCTGATGGGTTACTTTAAGCCATCGGAAATCCTCGATTATGCGGAGCATGAATTTTTGGATCTGAATCTGTCCGACGCGATCTACATCACCGCCTTTATCACGGTGATCGACCTAAACACCAACGAAGCGGCATACTCCAACGCGGGGTTGTCGGTCATGCCCGTACTCTACAAAGACGGGGAATACAGGGAACTATATATGCCGTCGCATCCACTTTGCGACTGGTTTTTGGATACGCCGTTTGAAAACGGGACATTTACATTTGAGGATGGAATGCGTTTTCTCATCTATTCGGACGGAGTGGATGACATCCACAGCGATCCGAAGGTTAAGGAACGGCTGTTTGAAATGCTTGGGAAAGAGGAGTTTGACAGTAAGGCGTTCATTGAAGAAGTACGCGAAGAACTGCACAGCAATCCGGAGGACGACCTGACGATGCTGATGTGCGAGAAGAAGGAATACAAGGGAGAGTAATTTGGAGAACTTCGTAGAACCGCTTGTAAACAGTTTGCTGGCCTTTACATGGCGCGACGCGCTTGATATCATCATCGTTGCCGTCATTCTTTACTGGGTCATCAAGCTGCTCGCGAAGACGCGGGCGATACGGGTGTTGATCGGGCTGGGCGTCATACTGATCCTGGCGCGGTTATTCGTTGTATTTGATTTAAAGACAGCCTCATGGCTGTTTAACGCGATCCTGACAGCGGGCGCTGTTTTGATCGTGATATTGTTTCAGCCGGAAATAAGGCGGGCGCTTGAAACGCTGGGGCGTGGGAAGATATTTTCTTTTGCCAGCAAATCGCAGATCGATGTGCAAAAAGCGGAGCAAATGATCGAAGAAATTTCGCGCGCGGTGCTCAGTATGTCCAAACAAAAGGTGGGCGCGATCCTTGTGTTCGAGCGTAAAACGGGCCTCGGGGACGTGATGGAATCGGGCACTGTTTTAGAAGCGGATATCTCCAGCGAGCTGATCGAGAATATTTTTTATCCAAATACGCCATTGCACGACGGCGCAATGATCCTGCGTGGGGATAAGATACTTGCGGCAGGCTGTTTTTTGCCGCTTTCCGATAATAAGCAGATCGCACAGGAGCTGGGAACGCGCCACAGGGCGTCGTTGGGCGTTTCAGAAGTGTCGGACGCCTATGTTCTTGTCGTTTCCGAAGAAAAGGGTATCATTTCATTTGTGTATGACGGCGTATTAAAGCGTTATATCGACGCAAAAATGCTCAAGGAGATATTATCTGAGTTATATATACCGGAAACGGAAGAAAAACCGACAAAGAAACTCACTGCTTCCAAATTCAAACGGAAGGTGGGTGACGACGAATGAGCAGGTTCATAGATGTTTTAAAACGCGTGTTCATCCACAACTGGAAAATGAAAGTGGGAGCCGTGGTCTTTGCTTTCATTCTGTGGAGCTTTATGATCGCGTCTACCAACCCGTATATGTCAAAAACGTTTGCGAGTATTCCCGTCACTTATACGGCGGCGGACGAATTGAAGCAGAATAACCTGACGACGACAGTGCCCCTTTCAGACCTGCTGAAAACGGCAGAGGTCACTGCCTCCGCGCCTGCGGACGCGCTGCAATATCTGACTGAAAATATGATACAGGCGAGCGTCGATCTTTCAAGCATCAAAACGCCGGGCGAGTACACGCTGCAGGTGAATGCGATCCCCATGTTAAAGGATTGTAAAATTACGAAAGTGACCCCGAGCTCTATCACGGTGGTCGTGGAGGAGATCGTTTCTAAGGAAGTACCTGTGGAAGTCAAGACGACGGGAAGTGAGAAAGACTGGTTGTATTATGGTGAACCGGTTCTCTCGGAGGCGTTTGTCACAGTAACAGGGGCGCAATCGAATGTGGAGAAGGTGGCGAAAGCGGTGTGCACGGTTGACATCGGCGACCTGACCGAATCCGCAAAAGCAAGCTACAAGGTGTCGTTTGTAAACGACAAAGACGAGGAGCAAGAGAGCAATCTGTTCAGCGGCGTTCCGTCGGTGATTGTAGAAATGCCGGTTTATCCCAAAAAACTAGTAGCGATCGATACGACGGCGATTCAAAATACGACGACAGGGCTTGCGGCGGGATATAAGATTACGAATGTGAGTGTGGAGCCGGCAAGCATCAATCTTGCGGGCGATATGGAACTGTTGGAGGCAATCAGCAGTGTAACGCTGGATACGATCACGCTTGACAATGCTTCGGGCGATATGATCGTGGAAGCGAGTGTGAAGCTGCCGGATGGCGTGATCGCTGCGGTTCCGGCAAAGGTACAGGTGCAGCTGACGATTGCCCAGCCGGAAGAGCACAGCATCTATTCCGCGGTGAAGATCGCGACCAAAAATCTGAACGATGGCCTGAGCGCAAAGATAGACCCTGCCAACATCGATATCGATGTTTCAGGGACGGAGGAAGCCTTAGCGGCGTTCTCCGCGTCAAAGCTGAAACCGTTTGTGGATCTGTCCGGGCTGACAAAGGGGGTACACGAAAATGTGCCGGTCAAGTTTGAAAACGAGCCGGATCTTGGCGTGAAGGTAGCGGCAACGCCTGCAACGGTGACGGTGACGATCTCGTAGGAGACCGATGATAGGATGAAAAACGGCGCGTATGACGCGCCGTTTTAGACAGGAGAAATGGATGAAAAGATTCAATATATTTGCAGGGAATTATGGCAGCGGCAAGACGGAAATATCGCTCAATACGGCGCTCAAGCTTGCACAAACAAAGCAGACGACGCTTGTCGATATGGATGTCGTCAATCCGTATTTTCGCAGTGCGGAAAGCGAAGAATTATTAAAAGAGCACGGTGTGCGCCTGATCGCGCCGCCGTACGCAAACACGAACGTAGATGTGCCCGTCCTTTCGGCAGAGGTGATGGCGGCCTTCGAAAGTGAGACGGCGGTATTCGACGCAGGCGGCGACCCGGTAGGCGCGGCGGCGCTTGGCGGGCTTTTACAGAAATTTCAGCCGGTACGTGAAGAAACGATGCTTTATTATGTGGTGAACGCGCGCAGGCCGCTGCAGCGGACGGCGGAAGAGATCATTGACATGATGGGACAGATCAGCGCGCGCGTGCGCCTGAAGATCGACGGCATTATCAATAATACGAACTTAGGACGCGAAAGCAGCGTGCAGGATCTGCTTCATGGACAGAAGGTGTGTGAGCAAGTGAGCGCGAAAACAGATACGCCGATCGTGTACGTTTCGGGCAAGCCGGAAATCTTGGCAGCTTTCAGCGAAGCGGGCTACACAATCCCGCAAATCCCGCTCAGCATCTACACTTTTCCCGACTGGCTTGTTGACGCTACACATGAAAAGTGATACTCTATAAGGGTGCCTTTTGGGCAAAGTTAAGTAAAAATGCTAAAAAATTTACATATAAAAGGTGATGAGAAAATGGCAAAGTTAACAATCTACGAAGATACATGTAAGGGCTGCGGCCTGTGTATCGGGGCATGCCCCAAAAAGCTGCTGGCGATCGATAAATCGCATCTGAATGCAAAGGGATACCATCCGATCGGCATCGAGCGGCCGGACGAGTGCATTGGTTGTGCGGCGTGTGCGCGCATGTGCCCGGATTGTGCACTCGAAGTGGACAAATAATTTCTATCAAATTTTTAGGATAAAGGTGATAAAGACTTATGGATAAGGTATTAATGAAAGGAAACGAGGCGATTGCGGAAGCTGCGATCAAAGCGGGCTGTACGCACTTTTTCGGATATCCGATCACGCCTCAGAATCAGGTTCCTGAATATATGTCCAAGCGTATGCCCCAGATCGGCGGGACATTTATTCAGGCAGAGAGCGAAGTTTCCGCGATCAATATGGTGTATGGCGCGGCGGGCGCCGGTGCGCGCGTGATGACTTCTTCTTCTTCCCCGGGCATCAGCCTAAAGCAGGAAGGGATCAGCTACATCGCTTGTGCACAGCTTCCCTGCCTGATCGTGAATATCATTCGCAGCGGGCCGGGGCTTGGCGGTATCCTGCCGTCGCAGGGGGACTATTTCCAGGCGACAAAAGGCGGCGGACACGGCGATTACCATCTGGTGGTGCTGGCGCCGAGCAGCGTGCAGGAGGCGGCGGATCTTGTCGCAGAGGGCTTTGATATTGCAGACCAATACCGTATCCCGGTCATGATCTTAGGAGACGGTATGATCGGTCAGATGATGGAGCCGGTCGAGTTTACAGAGAGAAAAGGTCGTGACCTGCCCGAGAAAACGTGGGCGGCAAATGGCTGGAAGGATAAATCCCGTCCGCGTAATATCGTCAATTCGCTGTACATCGAAGCGGATGCGATGAAGGCGGTCAATGACGAGCTGCAGGCGAAGTACGCAGAGATCGCAAAGAACGAAACGCGCGTGCAGGAATTTATGACGGAAGACGCGGACTATGTGATTGCGGCATTCGGTACAACGGCGCGTATCGCGAAGAATACAGCATTAAAGGCACGCGAGATGGGTGTTAAGGTAGGCGTGATCCGCCCGATCACCTTATGGCCGTTCCCGTCGGAGGCTTTTGCGAAAGCGGCAGAGCACGTCAAAGGAATGCTGTGTGTGGAAATGAATACAGGGCAGATGTTAGAAGATGTGAAGCTTGCCGTAAACGGAAAGGTGCCGGTTGAATTTTACGGCACAACAGGCGGCTTTATTCCCACTCCCGACGCTGTTTTGAAAGCGCTTCTTAAGCTGAAGGAGGGCAAATGATCATGACGAAGGTATTTCAGAAAACAAAAATGTTAACGGACGTGCCCTTCCATTATTGTCCCGGATGTACGCATGGTATCATCCACAGGCTGGTGGCTGAGTGCATCGAAGAACTGGGCATGGAAGATAAGGCGGTCGGTGTTGCACCGGTCGGTTGTGCGGTATTCGCATATAATTACTTCAACTGCGATATGATGGAAGCGGCACACGGACGTGCGCCAGCGGTTGCAACAGGTATCAAGCGTACCTGTCCGGAAGACCTTGTTTTTACTTATCAGGGTGACGGCGACCTTGCATCCATCGGTACGGCGGAGATTGTACACGCAGCGGCAAGAGGAGAAAAGATCACAACGATCTTTGTCAACAACGCGATCTACGGCATGACAGGTGGACAGATGGCGCCGACGACGCTGGTGGGGCAGGTCACGACGACGTCCCCTTACGGCAGGAACGCGGAGACACAGGGACTTCCCGTGCGTATGGCGGAGATGCTTGGCACGCTTGACGGCGCGTATTACATTGAACGGACGTCTACACATGACGTGGCCAATGTCATCAAGACAAAAAAAGCGATCAAAAAAGCGTTTGAATACCAGATGCAGGGTAAGGGCTTCTCTATGGTAGAAATCCTTTCCACATGCCCGACAAACTGGGGCCTAAATCCGGTAGAAGCGCTTGACTGGCTGAAAGAAAACATGATCCCCCAATATCCTTTGGGCGTAACGAAGGAGGGAAAATAATCATGACAGAACAGATTATTTTGGCAGGCTTCGGCGGACAGGGCGTACTTCTTGCGGGGCAGATCATTGCTTACGCGGGTATGAATGAAGGCAAGAATGTTTCGTGGTTGCCGTCATATGGCCCGGAAATGCGTGGCGGCACGGCGAATTGCAACGTAGTGGTGTCCGACGAGGAAGTCGGTTCCCCTGTGGTAGTGGAAGCGGATTGCGTGATCGTGATGAACAGGCCGTCGCTGGAGAAATATGAAAAAGATTTAAAGCCGGGTGGAGTGCTTCTGATGGACAGCGACCTCATCGAGGTAGAGCCCCAAAGGGACGACATCAAAGTGGTCAAGGTACCGGCGAACACTTTAGCGGAGCAGGCGGGCAGCGTCAAGGCTGCGAATATGGTCATGCTGGGCGCATACAATGAATGCAGCCATATCGTTGATAACAAGACGATCATTGAATGCCTGGCGAAGATCATGGGTGAGAAAAAAGCACACCTGATCCCTATGAATGAAAAGGCACTTGACCTTGGAGCACAGGCGGCAAAATAGAAAAGATCATAAAAAAGGGACTGTCATACGACAGTCCCTTTTGTTTTACAATCTGATCAGCCTCCGGCGGCAGGATCCGTGGTAGGTGCAGGAGGCGTGGGCGCCGGTGTATGCGTCGGCGCCGGCGGCACAGTGGCCGATGGTGAAGGTTCGGGCGTTTCTACCGGCGTGTTCCAGCCGGGGAAGTGCACGTCGCAATCCGTGTTCGGATCGCCGCCCGACGAATAGGACGTTCCGCCTTCGGCAACGCTTGGGTCGGTCGCGGTCGCAAGACCCGAACCGGAGCCCTTCCACTTGGCGTATGGTGAATCGGCAGGGAACGAGCTCACAATAAATTCGTAAGCCGTCTCCTCGGGACACACGCCTTCAATAAAGCGTTTGCCTGAAACACCGCACATTTTGATCGTGGAGGATGAGTGCAGGTCGCATACCTTTGTCGGCTCTGTTCCGCTGAGCATCCATCCGGTGAATACAGGGCAGCCCGCGCCGGGTGCTAAGTTGGTGTATGCGCACACCCTTGCATTCGTATTGATATTGAAGTCTTCGGGCGTGCCGTCGATGATCTGCTTATCCGGTAGGTTTTCGTGGATCTTCTGCATATACTGGTTCCACAGTTCTGCGGGCGCGCCGCCGCCAAAATACTTCTTGCCAAGCGATTTATTTTGATCGTGGCCAACCCAGACCATTGAGGTATAGTAAGGCGTGTAGCCCGCAAATGTAATTCCTTTGTTGTCGCCTACCGTACCTGTCTTACCTGCGGTCGTCATGCCGCTGAGGTTGGCATCCGTTCCCGTACCTTCGCGCACGGCCTGTTCGAGCACATCTGTCAGCATATAAGCGGTACTCGGTTTGAACGCCTGATGTACGTCACGATCGGTCGTCGTATCGATGATCACGTTCTTGTTCGCGTCGCGCACGCTTGTAAAGGAAACGGGCTGGCGGTATTCACCCTCGTTGGCAATGGCGGCATAGGCTGCCGTCATTTGAATGGGTGTGACCTCAGAACCGCCGAGCGCAAGCCCTACGCCCGTGGGTGTAATATTTTCATCGGGGATACCCAACAAGTGCAGGTATTCTACGGATTTATCGATGGTTACGTAATCCATAAGCGTACGCGCCGCGGCAACATTACGCGAATCGACAATCGCGTCGCGCATCATCATCGGACCTTGCGTACCTGTAATGTCAGGAGCGCCTTCGCTGCCGTCTTTTATGAGCCAGCCTGTGATGGGTACAGGGATGTTTGCCACGGAAGAAACAGGACCGTAACCCAGATCAAAGGCAGGGCCGTATACGGCGAGCGGTTTCATGGAAGAACCAACCTGCAGACCTTCATTCGCACGGTTGATGCTGCGGCGGATGGTCGGCGTGTCTTTTGAACCGACGATCGCCACAAGATAACCGGTCTCGTTGTCGATAACAGCTGCTGCGGACTGTGGCTGCGGGGTGACGATACCGTTGCTGTCGGTGATCTCTGTCGCGACACCATCTGGAAGCTTGGGATAATTATCGTAATTCGCAAGCGTGTTTTGTACGGTATCCTGAATCGTCGGATTGAGCGTGGTATAGATCTCATAACCGCCCGCGCGCATTTCACGGTCGACCTTCTGGCGGTTTGCTTCCGTATCCTCGAGCCCTTCTTTTTTCAGCAGGAAGGTCTGTACGTCGTTTATCACATATTCCACAAAGTGCGGGTACAAATACAGCTCGTTGGCAGGAGACTCGGGCTGTATGTTCATCATTTCCTTCCATGTATCAAGGTAGCCATCCTTTAGTATCTTATCGCCGG
This sequence comes from Christensenella sp., assembly GCF_034927525.1. Taxonomy (NCBI): domain Bacteria; kingdom Bacillati; phylum Bacillota; class Clostridia; order Christensenellales; family Christensenellaceae; genus Christensenella; species Christensenella sp. The sequence goes on along the minus strand of NZ_JAYFPU010000080.1, from coordinate 513 downwards.
TATATCCGGGCACAAGGCACTCGGGCGCCAGATAATCCGCAGCGGGGATCTGTACGGCCTGATATTCTTCCTCGGTGATCATACCTGCCCAATACATACGCTCCGCAATGATATTCATGCGGTTGATAAGGCCGGGCAGATGCTCCGGATATTTATACGTCGCAAGACGCGGGTTATACTTGGTCGGGTTTTGCGTGATCGCAGCGATCATGGTCATTTCGCGCAAATTAAGCTCGGACAGGTCTTTGGCAAAATAATCCTTAGCAGCGGTTTTCACGCCGTACACCGTACCGCCCAAGGGGATCGCGTTGAGGTAGGCTTCGAGGATCTCGTCCTTGGTGTACTTTTTCTCAAGCTCTGTTGCAAGGTAAGCTTCCTGCAGTTTACGCTTGTAAGAACGTTCGTTTGAAAGCAGTTTGTTTTTGACGAGCTGCTGGGTGATGGTGCTGCCGCCCTCTGATGTGCCGGACGACACATTGGAAAGAAACGCCCCCATAAGACGGCGAAAATCAA
>NZ_JAYFPU010000252.1:0-7529 GCF_034927525.1 Christensenella sp. | reverse complement strand
CACCGTAGTCTCCTCCTCCATACGAGTTGCCACGATACCATTTGACATCCCCCGTCGTTTCATTCCACACCGCAAACGACACCTCTGCAATTCCATTTTTCCCTCTTATATGTAATGCCCCCGCATGAAACTGTCGCCCTTTTTCATCAAACTTTCGGATATCGACACCATCACATGCCAGGAGTTGCTCCTCAATCATTAAAGGGTATGAAATATTGGCGCCTCCACCATCTTTTGACTTTGCGTGTACTATTACTCTTCCCGCTTTTTTGGCCACTAGCACTCCTGCATCTGTGATTGTAGCTTCTCCATCCTCATTTGTCACAGACCATTCAAGAGTATGATCTGCAGCATTCCGAGGTAAAATCTCTGCTTCCATCTGAAAAGAAACCCCCGGATAGATCAAAGCTACATCAACAGGCGGTTTAATAACAATGCTATCTATATATACTATTGGTGGAACTGGCAATGCTTGCATTGCAGCAGATGCATTCACTTGTCCCCACCCATAATGGGCATCTTTCCCTTCATCTCCCAAGTCCGTCGCAGTTGAATACAAAATATCTTTGATTTGTTCTACTCCCAAAGTGGGGTTTTTTGCCAGCATCATAGCTACCACTCCACTTACGACAGGCGCTGCCATCGACGATCCTGATTTGTAATCATACATGCCTTGATGCGTTGGAATCGTGCTATATATAGATAATCCCGGTGCCGCCACATCCTTGAATTCGTTGTAATCCGCCCAATATGGCGTGCTCTCATAATTATCCAACGGAACGACCGATATACAAGCTTCAAAATCACTCGGGTACATAGGATTTGTCTGTGGCACTAAATTGATTCCATTACCGCCCGCACATACAGTCACAATCCCTTTCTCTGCAGCTTCATTGATTTTATTTTCTAACAACTGGTCGTTGGTCGACTTGAAATATCCCCCAAAGCTCATATTGATAACTTTTGCACCGTCATTCACCGCGCGCGTATAAGCTTTTAAAATATCTTCTGAATTCGCCACCACTCTGCCGAGCGTATCAATGTAAAATACATTATAAGCTATAATTTCAGCATTATAGGATACTCCAGCAACTCCCTTTCCATTATTGGCCTGCGCGGCAATGATCCCTGCTACATGCGTACCGTGTCCTGTCAGATCATTGGTCAGCGGCTTATTTAGCCTCACATCATAACATAAAGAAGTATTTAAATTTGCTTTCAAATCTTCATGTTGTATATCTATGCCGCTGTCAATCACACCTACTCTTATTTTTTTATTCGATTTACTAATATCCCATGCATCAGGCACACCAATTTTATTAAGATACCATTGCGATTTTATTCCCGGATCGTTTACTGTCGTCGCCAGTGTATCCACCGATTCTATCTCTGTATAAATAAAATTAGGTTGCACTATCTGAATTCCCGGCTGATCCTGCAACTCTTCTATCGCCTGGATCACAGTCATATCCTGCGCTAATTCAACTTTTAATACATCATTACCCACTCCTACAGGCTCTTCGTCCGAGACCTGTTGCAATGCCGGCATAGCGGCATTGCTGTCCATAACAACCAGAACCTCCCCAGCAACATATGGCAGATTCTCATCCGCTTCTTCTGTTTTTGCTGCTTCAGCACCTTCAGTATTCAGGCTTTCAATGTTTTCTATAGCGGGGCTCTCTGTTGCTTGAATTTCCTGCTCCGATACAGGCACCGATTCCTCAGATATTATTATCGGTGGTACAGAAGCGCTTTCTTCTCCCCCCAATGCAAAAACATTAACTGGAGCCATACAAACAAAAAAGAAAACCATCATATACATTGCAATTTTCTTTATATACCGATGATTCATTCTTCATCCTCACAATCTGAGTTCAATATTAATTTTTGATAAGACATTGCCCCATTTTGTTAGACTGTGCTCACAAAACTCAGAACATACTTTTTAATCGCGTCTAATTCATTGCTTTTGGGAATATAGCGTAAATACTTTCTTGCCTTCTCAACATTCAACACATTATAAGAAACATCAAACAGTCTTGGTTCTTCATAGTTTACAACCGCCTCTTTATTCAGCGTTTCACAAATCAATTGTACCAGTTCACCCATACTGATTCCTTTTCCGCTGCCGATATTAAAAAGCGGTAATATACCCTTTTGTCTTTTCCAACCTGCAGCCAGATAAAAAGCGTCAACAACATCATGGATGTCAACATAGTCCCGCACATAATGCTTGCATGCGAATAAATGCAACGGCACCCCCCGTAAAATATGATCTGCAAAGACAGTCACCGCACCTACTCTGGAACCAGGATTTTGTCCGACTCCATAGGGATTGGAAATACGCAGAATAATATTGTCCATTCCATATACTTCATTATACATTAACAAAACCCGTTCCATGGCCAATTTTGCAATCGCATAATTATTCTTGGGATATGTTGCACATGTTTCAGAAATCGGCTTATTTTTCGTTCCCCGGTCTCCATATACCGTACCCCCGGAAGAAGCAAAAACAATACGCTTAATCCCTTGCTTAGAGCAAATACTGCAAAGGCTTTGCATATATTCGATTTCCCGATATGCCGTAATCGGTTCATCCATTGATCGCTGCGGATTTGTAGCACTTGCAAGATGTATTATGATATCCTTGCCTCTCACTGCCTCTTCGACAGCTGTCTCATCGTCAAGGCACCCTTTGAAATACATAATTTGATTGTCTTCTTTATGTGCTGGCGCAACATCAAATACTGTAACAGCGCTGCCCTCCGCCAAGAATTTTTCACAGATATTCTGTCCCAGAAACCCGTTTCCTCCAAGCACTAATACATTTTTTTTCATAAAGCATCTTCATCCCCAGATATATTCCCATTCAATCCCAGGTGCTCTTTGACCTGTTTTCGATATGCAAATACTTTTTCTTCATCCACCCCCTGATGATTCTGACGCACATAATCCTGCATTAATATGATCTCGCTAAAGTGTCGCTCGGTGTTAAGCTGTAATGTTACGCTGTTTTGATGTCTTCTATGATAATTCAAAGCCTCGCGAATATAAGCAATCTTGCCTCCCTGTTCCAGCAATTTTACATAAAACATCCAGTCACCAGCTACATGTAATTTTTTTGCTTCTTCAATGAAACCGGTAAAATCTCTGTTTTTAAACATAACTGAAGAAACATTCAAAACTGAATTCAGCACGCTTAATCCATTCACTATTTCGCACTCAGCATCAATAATAAAATCGTGATCATAATCGACCACCTCTATATGGGACGTACAGTCCAGATAATCATTACCAATCAGGTTTCCGTTGCTGTCTATCTGCTTAGATTGCGTATATGACATCACAACATCCGAATCCTGCTTGAATTTTTCCATATTCTTTTCAATAAACATTGGGTCAGCCAGATCGTCTGCTTCAGCAATCCAGATATAATCCCCCTTTGCCATATCAAGGCCTTTTTCCCATTGTGCAAAAACACTTCCGCTATTTTGTTCATTCATTACAAGCTTAATCTTATGTGGATAACGTTCCTTGTATTCTTTTAAGATTGAAACGCTTTCATCCGTGGAACGATCGTCCATTAAAATAATCTCATAGACTGGATATGTCTGCTCCAATACAGAATCAATGCGTGATCTCAAGTAACGCTCATAATTATAATTTGGAATAATAACACTTACTTTTGTTATCTTCTCATTTAAAAAACACAATAATTTCTCAATATAATCGACAAAATCCAACCGTGTTTCCACCAACTCCCGACAAGCCTGCGATTTTTTTTGCCAACATGTTGCATCATTCAGAAGCTCAATCACCGCTTCCGTCATGGCACGCGTGTTTTCCTTTTCAACCAGCAATCCTGTCTGTTCGTCAATGATATCCGCAAATCCACCGCTATCACGGAATGCAACCACCGGAACCCCTGCGTGCATAGATTCTACTACTACGCTGGGGAATGGGTCCTCGCGCGATGTCAGTAAAAACAAATCTGCAGCCACATAAAACGCCCTGATATCCGGCTGCGCAGGAATAAAAATCAATCGCTTACTGTCTAGAACACCCGCATCATTGCATTTTTTTACCACAACTTCTTCGAAGTTTTCAAGGTTGCAATCCCCAATCCACACATAGTAGATATTGTTACATTGCTGAGCCGTCCGTATTGCACAGTCCGCAAACAGATCAATTCCCTTCCTGATATCCATTGTACCAGCGCCTAAAACAATTTTCGCATCCTTAGGAATTCCTAATTTTTCACGTATCAGGTCTCTGGTTTCTGGTTTTCGTTCTATATACGGATTAATTGAAAATAAGCCTTGCGGCATAATTACTGTTTTGTCTGCATCTAAATCCAATAACCCCTGGTCGCTATACTCGACATGGCTAGACGGAAAAACAATTTTTTTCGCTTTTTGATTAATAATTGATAACTTATCAACCGCATGCATATTCTGAATAATATTTTGCATCTCATGGATAAGTGAAACACAAGAAACTCCCATATCAGCCAACATACCTACCATATCACCTGTAACTACAGTATTGCAAATTGCCTTTTTAACATTCCATCTTCTCACGGTTTGCTCTAATTGTTCGGTCGAATCAATATCCCTAGTTACATTGATCAATACCTTTGAATAATGCCGGATTTTCTCTTCCAATTCACCGCCATCCTGTAGAATCGTGTAAACATCATATCCGAAAACCTCTTTTAGTTGCTTAATAATATGATATGCCAACACTTGGGCACCATTGAAAAGCGCATCATGCCCTACAAAGATAATTTCTCTTTTTTCTGGTTTCCTGCGCAGTAGGGCTTGTTGTGTTGCCGCCAAAGCAGCATATCCATACCTGCGATCCGGTTCTAAATATGTTCCCTCCGCCCACTCATTCCATGCATTGATAAAAATAACTTTATCTTCTCCCGCAAACTGCTCGTCAGTATATTCTACGAGATCATTCAGCCATTCCTGATACAGCTTCATACTAAAACCGTTAAAAATTGTTGCCGTATCGCCTCTTCGCGGCGTGTTGTCCCAAGCTAGCATTATGCCTTTATACTGCTTATAGTCAGGCACTTGTAAATAGTTTTTATCAGAGACAATATCGGCATAATGATATAGTAATCCACCGAAATCATCATTTACAAAGTACTCCTCAGCATTATTATATGGTCTTAGTCCCTGCATCACGACACTGTGCGGCGGAAATTCCACATATGCATCGATCACATTTGCGTCGCTACAAAAATAATTTGGACGGCTGACGCACAACAGCGTGATTTCTCCTATCCCTGCCATCCTAAAATATTCCCGCCAATCAAGTACAACAGACTCAAACTCCGGTATATCTCCCGGATTATAAACGATTAAAGCGGGCTTTCCGTTTATTTTGATATATCTTTCATCTTTCAAATACGGCAAAATATCCTGTGCAAAACGCAGCATTGATTCCCGCGTATACTCTTGCGCAATCAGGACATTTTTTTCTTCTCCATCCCATGTTCGCGTCCAGTTTTCATTTGCCCAGCAAAGACAAAACGGCAAATCCAAATCCTTGTTTTCATAAATAATATTAAGCGGCGTATCCATGAGCTTTTTGCCATCAAACCAATAGTAATACATCGCAAAGCCATGTATTCCATACTGCTTTGCCATTTCCATCTGCTTCTTAATGTTTTCCTTCAGCCTAAGATCGTAATATCCCAGATCCGCAGGTAGTCTTGGCTGGAAATGTCCAGTAAACAGCGGCATGGCCTTTCCAACATTTGCCCATTCCGTAAACCCCTCGCCCCACCACGCATTATTTTCTGGGAATGGATGATATTGCGGCAAATAAAAGGCGATTGCTTTGATATCAATCTCTTCATTGGCTATATTCGCTTGTTCACATTCCTTGTATTCGGCATTTCGTTCCTTCTGGGTCGGAATACTGGTAATTTGCCTGATATACCGTTCTTCGGCACTGTAAGTATCAAAAATATTGATTCTATTTTTATCGGCAACCTCTTCCTGCTTCGCCTGTGCTGTCAGTGTCTGATCGGGCTGAACGACTTGCTGCTTCTTTGAAGCCTTCCATTGTTTATATAATTGTTTATTATGAATCGCTGGTGTCAGCAAGGTAAAGGCAAAGTCTTTAAAGCGTTTTTTGGACCTCTCTGTTTTAAAAATTTTGTTGTATACTCCCTTGGCCACAAGCTTCAGATGCCCTTTGGTAGAGATGCCTTCCAGTCGCCTGTAGGCCTCCTCCAACTGATTTCTTGCTCCCCGTTCCTGCTCTAGCTGAGTAATCAGTCCCTTTCGCTCCAGTACCGCTTCACGTTCGACTCGCTTCACCTGTTGTTGGGTGTGCGCTTGCTCTTGTTCTAACCTCTCCTGCATTTGCATTTTTTCTTCTTCGGCTTTTTGTGCACGAACATCTGCATGGTTTCTTTCCAAAATAAGTTGTTCGACCCACTTTTTCAGATTGACATCATTTCTGTCTAAATCTTCAACCCTTTTATGCAGGTGTCGATTTTCTTCCATCAGCTTCTCGAAACCAAACGATTCTTTCAGAAATCTGTTTTTAGAAATATTTCCTTCTCCCTGCACACCATATACAGCCGCTTCAAAACTTCTCGACATATCAATAAACTGTTCTTGTTGTTTCTCAGAAAAATCAAAATAAGCGAGCACCTTATCATAATCCTCTACATGTCGTTTATCTTTACTGTAATATCCGGCAATCCCACGAAACAGTAAAAATTTAACCGGAAGCGAAAAGTCAAAAACCCATTCATAATCAATGATTCCATATTCGCCATCCAAAAGAATAATATTGGAAAGAATCAAATCGATATTTCCAGGGGTTATCGCTTTCATTCCCTCAAAATCACCGACCGCTCCAAATAATTCCAAAAATGCAGGTGTCTTTTCAAACTCGCTATACTTGTTTGAATAATAATTCAAAAAATGATCATACTCTTTAAATATCGCCAGCACTTGATCAAAATCGTCTCGATCATACTCGCGGTACAATCTGCTTTCAAGCGTCTCGCCTTCCAAATATTCAAAGTCAATACAATCTTCTCCTAGTTCATACGCACACAGGACGACTTCGGAACGAATATTTGTCCGCAGCATCTCATAATTCTGCGCCATCCGTTTGATATGGGACAGCGCTAATTCTGTATTTGCCTGCTTCCTGACAAATTTTTTTCCATTTTTTTCTATGATTAATGTGTTGATACTATACCGGCTGTTTCTTTCCGTCGTACATTTTGCATATTCTACTTTCACTTCTGCACCTGCTTTCCAGCAACGACCAGATATGAATTAGCAAAGAAATCAAACATTCCTTCCGGGATCAACTGATTATATAATGTTTTCTCGTCAAACAATTCCATTCTGTCCATATCGTAATTATGCTGCAAATCCCCTAGCTCTCCTATCAACGGCAGTCTGTCATCCGAGTAAATCGCCTTCGCAAACTTATAATCCGGTAGTGGATAATAAAAATCCGGCTCAATAAAACCTGAGTCCATA
>NZ_JAYFPU010000140.1:0-12325 GCF_034927525.1 Christensenella sp. | reverse complement strand
TCAAGCACGAGATGCGCTGTGCCGTTAACCCGGCGATCGGCGACGAACGTTTCCTTGACATGAAGGTCGCGGACAAGAAGTTAAAGGTTGGCATCGTTGGCGGCGGTATCGCAGGTATGGAAGCGGCAAGGATCGCTACGCTGCGCGGTCACGACGTAACGCTTTACGAAAAGGACAGCGAGCTCGGCGGTATCCTCCGTACGTGCTGTATGGTTCCGCCGAAAGGCAAAATGAAATGGTACATGGATTGGATGCGCCGTCAGATGAAGGACTTGAATGTCAACATCCAGATGAACACGGAAGCAACAGTCGATATGCTCAAGGGCTATGACGTTGTACTGTGCGGCACGGGCAGCAATCCTGTTACACCTGACATCCCGGGCAAGGAAAAGGGCGTAAAATTTGAAGACGTTCTGGTCTGCGTAAAGAAGAACTGTGAATACTGGCCCGAATGCGGCAAGCGCGAGCCTGCCAAGGTTGGACAGAAGGTCGTTATTTATGGCAACCACTACGGCGCGACGGATACGGCGGAAGCGCTTGCACTGCGCGGCAAGGAGATCATCTATGTGACGCAGGAGGCAGAGTTTGCACCGCACATCGAGAACGTACACAAGGAAGTGCTGAAGGTGCGTTTTGCGGGCGGCAACGGCGGCGGACTGCCGGAAGAGCATCCGATCAAGATCCCGGTCGACGTGAAGCTTTCAACAACGCTTCTTGAAGTAAAGGACGGCAGCGTCGTTCTGATGGACAGCAAGTTCAATAAATATGAAGTAGAGTGTGATACGGTCGTATTCGGTGAATATGAATCCAACACGACGCTTTATGACGAGCTGGTTGCGGCGGGCGTGCTGGTGGGCAACATCGGCGACTCGAGAAAGATCCGCAATGTACGCGGCGCGATGACAGACGGCGCGGATATGGCGCTGATGCTTGGAGACGGTCTGTTCATGAATGCAAACAACGTCCTGTCGAGCAATTTGCCGATGGATGTTGCAAAAATGATGAAATAAGAAAAAAAATGATAAAAAGTGTACCGAAATGATGAATTGTGTGATACAATAGAAATCGTGGTACAGGAGTAAGAGGTAAAAGTGATATGAGCCCTGTATTTGACGGCGAGATTCAATTTGAGAGTAAGCTGCCATTGCACTACCAGATCATGATGATTATCAAACGGAATATTGCGTCAAAGAACATTTTGCCGGGTGATAAGCTGCCGACGGAAGAAGAGTTTTGCAACACTTTTGGCGTCAGCCGCTCCACCGTACGAGCCGCGATCGGCGAGCTCGAAGAGGAAGGCATGGTGACAAGGGTTCGTGGAAAAGGAACCTTTATATCTAAGACAAAGCTAAAGAGGAAAATGGAACAGGTGTACAGCTTTTCTCACCAGATGGATGCTGCAAACCTCGTTCCATCCTCCAAGCTTTTGGAATTTAAAACAATCGCTGCGTCTGACGGACTGATCGATTTGTTCGGTTTAGAGCAAAACGATCCGGTTTATGAAATTGTACGGCTGAGGTTGGCGAACGGTGAACCGCTTTTATTAGAAACATCGTTTCTGCCGGTGAAGGTACATCCGACATTGCGTGCGGAAACGCTGGAAACCGCTTCCTTATATGATTCTCTGCGGGACGAGGCAAAGATATTGCCCTTTATCGCGGAGGAAACGTACGAAAGCATTGCGTTTGAAGACGCTATTTGTAAAATGCTGGAATGCCCCCGCCCTACATGCGGTTTTTATGTAGAGCGTATCACGCGGCAGGAATCCGGCGAAGCGTACGAGCTGACGCAGTCGTTTATGCGGGGAGACCGGTCAAAAATCTCCATCACGCTGCAACAGGACATTTATACATTTAATCGAAGCATTGACTGAACGCTATTGACGCAGTCATAAAAGATGGTTTACAATTGGAAAAGTAAAATAAAGTAAAAAGATTTTAAGTTTATCCGCATGAGCGGGTAATTAACTAATATTTTATGGAGGAAAGTAAAATGAAAAAAGTCTTAGTAGTTGTTGTGTGCTTAGTACTCGCAGCTGCAATGTTCGTTGGTTGTACGGCAGCGCCGGCAGCTTCCGAAACACCTGCGGCAAGCGAAAGTGCAGCTCCTTCTGAGTCGGCAGCTCCTTCCGAGAGTGCAGCTCCGGTAGAGTCCGATGAGAGTGGTGCTGATGCGGCGACAGGCGGTATTACAAAGATCGTTCCTGAAGGAGACATCGTGATCGGTATCTCCACTGGTTCTTCCGGTACGTCCTGGCGTGACATCATGATCGACAACATGAAAACAGTCGGTGATGAGTATAAAGAAGCAGGCAGAATCAAAGACTATAAAATCGTGAACAACACGACGAACGGTGACGCAAACGAGCAGGCACAGATCCTTCGCCAGTTTGTAGACGATCCGGCAATCAACGTGATCATGGTGAACCCCAACGATAACACGGCTCTTTCCGAAGTTATCGCTGATGCACAGAAAGCCGGCAAGCTGGTCGTCGTATATGACGCTCCTGCTGAGGCTCCTGGTACGCTTCAGGTAACACTTGACCACTATGCTTGGGAAACAAAGAACGCTGAATTCATCTGCAAGACTCTGCAGAAGGGCAATGCAATCGAAATTTCCGGTCTTGACGGACATCCGGCAAACAACGAGCGTATCCGCGCTACGGCGGACGTTCTGAAAAACTATCCTGACATCAAGCTGCTCCAGAGCACGCCTGGTGGCTGGGACCAGACAAAGGCAAAAGAGGTTGCTGCTCAGATCCTGTCCACAGGTCAGGAAGTAGACGCTGTATTCACGCAGGACGGCATGGCTTTCGGCGTACTGCAGGCGTTCCAGGATGCTGGCAAACTGCCTAAAGTAATGTTCGGCGATCCGGGCACTGCATTCTTCAAAGAATGGAACAAGCTGCGTGAAGAAAAAGCTGACTTCAAAGCTTGCGCACAGCCGAACCCGCCGGGAATCGGTGCATCTGCAATGCGTATGGCTGTCAACATGGCGGAAGGCAAAGATATCGATCCTACAAAGCTGGCTGGTGACGAAGGCACGATCCTGTACTATGTTGTTAGCTCGTTCTACACGGACGAAAACTTTGACGATGCTTGGGCAGAGCTCAAAGACAAGCCGGATGACTTCTTGCTGACAGAGTACTACACAGAAGAAGAAGCTGCGGCAATGTTCAAATAAGCGATTGATCAAAAAGCAAAATTGAAACTTATTACGGGAGCAGGCTCTAGGCCTGCTCCCGTAAATTAAGTACAGCAATGAATAAATTCACGATGGGAAGGGTGTGAATTTTGGATGGTTTTACTGGAAGCAAAAAACATTACAAAGAGTTTTGGCGGTGTTGCGGCTTTATGTGATGGGAACCTGACCTGTAGGAAGGGCAAGATCACAGGCCTGTTGGGCGCGAATGGTTCGGGCAAAAGCACGATCTCTAAAATCATTACCGGCGTATATCTTGGCGATGGCGGCACGGTTACGTATAACGGCAATGAGGTGAGCTACAAAAACCCGATCGACGCAAAAAGAGCCGGCATTTCTATGGCCTTTCAAAATTTGAGCTTGCTGCCTGACCTCACGGTTTGGCAGAATATTGTGCTCAGCTTTGAAAAGAAAAACAAATTGTTCTTAGATAATAAGGACGCAAAGGAATTATCCCAAAAGATATTAGATGAGTTTATGCCCGGATTCGACATCGAAAGACGGGTAAGTGAATTGGATTCGAGTGAAATGCAGATCGTTGAGATCGCAAAGGCGATTTCCGAGGATCCGCAATTATTGATATTGGACGAACCGACGGCGGCACTTGAGCAGGCGCAGGTAAAGGCGCTCTTTAAATATATGCGTAAGCTGGCCGAGCAGGGCGTTGCCATGATCTTTACTTCTCACCGCTTGTGGGAAGTACTCGAAATGTGCGACGACATCGTTGTGTTCCGCAATGGCAGCAATGTGGGCGAGATCGATTTTGAAAATCAGGAAAAAAATCCTGACGAGATCGTGCGCCTGATCACCGGGGACACTGACTGCATCAATACAGTAAAAGAATACAAAACGGTTTCCGCAGAAGCAAAGCTAAAGATCGAAGACTTAAACTACGGAAAGTATTTGCAGAGCGTTTCTCTGGAAGTCAAAAAGGGCGAGGTGCTCGGGATCGGCGGACTGGCCGGCCAAGGGCAGACGGAGCTCATGCTTGCGCTCGCAGGCAACTATAAGGAAGCAAAATGCAGTGCTACAATCAATGGGGAGCCAATCAAGCTGACACAGCCCGCTAACGCGGTGCGCAAGGGGATTTTACTGGTTCCCGGCGACCGCCAAAAGGAAGGGCTGATGCTCAAGGATTCTGTTTATACAAACATGATATTCCCCAAGCTGGCATTGAAAAAGCAACCTCTCATCACGCCTACCAAAAAGTATCGCGAGGAATGCGAACAGATCGTGAAGACGCTGTCCATCAAAACGGCGAGCATCGATCTTGCGGTAGACAAGCTTTCCGGCGGGAACCAGCAGAAGGTCGTCGTTGGTAAATGGCTGCCTTTTGATACGAACGTGCTGCTTCTTGCAGACCCGGCAAAGGGCGTTGACGTAGGCGCAAAACACGACTTGTATGAGTTCATCATGAAAATGGTGGAAGAAAAGAATATGAGCGTTATCCTGTATGCAAGCGATAACGACGAGCTTGTGAGCTATTGTGACCGTGTATTGGTCATGTACGAAGGCAAGATCGTCGGTGAGTTGAAGGGCAAGGAGATCTCCGATGAGGCGATCGTTGAGATGTCGCTGCAGGTAAAATCGAAGGAAGAGGGGGAAGTGCAATGAGCGAAAAAGAAATGACGCGAAGAAACGGATTTCAGAAGTTTATGCACAGGCCCGAATTTGCGACGCTGATCATCTTCGTTGCGATGATTGTGATCGTTGCGGTTTTGCAGGGAAACTTTTTTGAGCCGTCCTCGCTGCGGAACAGTATTATCTCGTGGACGCCGCTGATCCTGCTTGCAATGGGACAGGCGGTCGTTATTATCGCAGGCGGGCTTGACTTATCGAGCGGCCCCGCGATGGCATTTATGATGTGTGTGATGACAAGCATTATGAAAAAGGACGATCCGTCCACAGGTATCACAGCCCTTTTGATGGGGTTTGTGGTTATGTTGATCGTTGGTATCGTAAACGGCGTAGCGGTTGGATACTTAAAGCTTCCGCCTATCATTGCGACGTTTGCGACATCATATGTATGGCTTGGTGCAGCGCTTTTCATCATGCCGACACCGGGCGGCGAAGCTGTCAACTGGATGCGCGCGTTTTATGACTTTGCATCGGTAGACGCGATGCCCGAGGCGCTAAAAGCATTTGGACAGGCGATACCGACGGGTGTGCTGCTTATTATCGCAGCTGCCGTGATATGGTACTGCGTGAGCCGTACAAAGACAGGTCGTTATATCTACGCGGTTGGTTCAAACCGCAATATTGCGTACCAGAGCGGTATCAATACCGCGAAGGTACAGCTTACAGCTTACCTCATCAATGCGGTATTTATCTTCTTCTGTGCTCTTTTCTTAACTGCACAGAACCAGGCAGGCAGTGCGCGCCTTGGCGATCCGCTGACCCTGCAATGCGTTGCGGCGGCGGTAGTCGGCGGCGTGGCCTTAACGGGTGGCAAAGGAAATGTATTCATGGCAATCGTTGGCGCGATCATAATGAGCCTTGTCAGCAAGCTGATCTATGTTGCGAACATTGAGAGCGCATATCAGTCGCTTGTTTCCGGCATCATCATCATTGCGGCAATCGCAAGCTCCACGATTTATACGACAATCAACGAAAGAGCATTGTTGAAAGGGGGGCAGGCTAAATGAATCCGCAGGAAAACACATTGAAAAAGAGTGCCCTTAGCGGGGGATTCCAGAAATATAAAAAACTGATCATTGCAGCTGTACTGATCGCGATATTGTTTGTTGTAGGCGAAATCGCGGTAGGGTCGTTTGCTTCCGTATCGCAGGTACTGCTGATGCTGAAGTTTGCATCCTTCATCGCGCTGTTCGGATTGGCACAAATGCTCGTCATCAGTGCGGGCGGAGACATCGACCTTTCTGTCGGCTACATCGCGACTCTGGTCGCGGTATTATCCGCGAAGTTCATGGACGGACAAAATGAGAACCTTTGGATTGCGATTTTAATCGCGATCGGCGTGGGCTGCTTGGTCGGCCTTGGAAACGGTCTGCTGACACACTTTGTGAAGCTGCCGTCGCTGGTCGTTACGATGGCGATGGCGAACATCCTGCAGGGCGTTGTCAATGTATATGCAGCAGGGTCTAGTATCACAGGCGCACCGTCTCCGGTGCTCAATGAGATCGCTGCAAAAATGACGGGGGTGTTCCCGAACATTTTGTGGGTGCTGATCGTAGCGACGATTGTGATCATGTTCATCATGTACAAGACGAAGATAGGCGTGAAACTCTTGGGCGTTGGCAGCAACCCTGTTGCGGCAAACCTTTCCGGTATCAACGTGAAGCGCGTGAGAACGATCGCGTTCATGTTCAGCGGTATCATCGCAGGCCTTGTCGGCTTGCTGCTGATCGGTAACTTAGGACAGGCGTTCAAGGATATGGCTTCGCAGTATGTGATGCCGAGTATCGCGGCGGTCGTCGTCGGTGGTATCTCCCTGAATGGCGGTGAAGGAAACTTTGTCGGCGTTATCCTGGGCGCGGCCGTGCTGCAGACGCTGACCAACCTGTTCGTGGCGCTTGGCTGGGGCGACGCCGGTAAGTGGCTCGGTTACGGATTGATACTTCTCTTTATGCTCATCGCGTATGTTCGCGAGAAGGTAAGCAGATAAGATGAAGATAAAAAAAGTTTCAACTTGATTTAAACTTTAGCACACCATTGTAAGTGGTACACGTTTACAATGGTGTGTTTTTTAGAAAAGGTACGATAAAGGAGATATTGTTATGACGAAAATGTATGAAGAAATCATGGAGCAGCCGCAAGTACTTGCGGGCATCCTTAAGACAAATGAGCAGACGCTGGAAGCGCTGCTTGCGGAGATCAGGAAAGCAGACATCAAGCAGGTGGTGATCGCGGCACGCGGAACTTCTGACCACTGCGCGATCTATGCAAAGTACCTGATCGAAATGCTTTTGAAGCTGCCTGTATCCCTTGCCGCACCTTCGGTCAATACGCTTTACGGATCGGAGATCACCTATCAGGATGCGCTGGTGATCGGGATATCGCAGTCGGGCATGGCGGCGGACGTACTGAGCGTTGTGGCCGATGCAAACAAAAGCGGCATGATCACTGTTGCGGTGACGAACAACAGCCAGTCGCCGATGGCAAAGGAAGCAAAGTTTAATTTGGATTGTGCGGCCGGACTTGAAAAAAGTGTTGCTGCAACCAAAACATTTACGGCACAAATGTATTGCCTCGCGTCGCTGATCGCCAGGTGGTCGGAAAACAAAGAGCTGACAGAGGCGCTCGACGTGCTGCCGCAGGGCATCGGCAAGGAAGTTGCAAAGGCACAGGACGTGATGGAGCTGGCGAAGGAATACACCTTTATGCAGAGCTGCATCGTGCTTGGGCGCGGGCTGCAATACCCGATCGCTCTTGAAGCGTCCCTCAAAATGATGGAAACGACATACACCAATGCGCGCGGATTTGCCATTTCGGATTTCCAGCACGGCCCTCTGGCGCTCATTTCCGATAATCTTCCGGTGTTCGTATATTGCTCGAGCGATGAGGCGATGGACGATGTTCTTGCTTCCACAAAGCAGTATGCGGAGCTGGGGGCCTATGTATTGATGGTGACGGACGACAAGGAAAATGCCAAGGATGCGGACAAGTGCCTGCTGATTGAAAAGAGCTCAAAGTATACGGCTCCTTTCCACATGGTGGTCACGGCGCAGATGTTTGCGTGCGGCTTGGCTGATGCAAAACGGTGTAGCCCTGATGCGCCGCGGCACATCAAAAAAGTAACGATCACAAAATAATACAGGCATATAAAAATCTTCCGCAATGCTTTGCGGAGGATTTTTTTTGCGAAAATGTGGTATAATGAAATCAAAAAAACAGTAGGAGGAACGAATCATGCTAAAAGGAATACCGGAAATCATCTCCCCGGAGCTGATGAAAACCATTATGGAGATGGGGCACGGGGACGAGATTTGTTTTGGCGACGTTAATTTTCCGGCGCAGTCTATGGGAAAAGAAAACAGGGTCGTCCGTGCGGACGGGCATACGGTGACAGATTTGATCGATGCGGTGCTCCAGTTCTTTCCGCTGGATGTTTTTGTGGAAAAACCGGTGGCGGTGATGCATCCGGGAGACAGCCCGCGCCCTGAGGTATGGGACGAATTTGAATCGATCATCAAAAACAGGGACTTTTCCAATGCGTATAAGGAATTCGATCAGGTGGAACGCTTTGCGTTTTATGAGCGCGCGAAAAAGTGTTTTGCCGTGGTGGCGACGAGTGAGAGCGCAGGGTATAGCTGCGTGATCCTCAAAAAGGGCGTAATCTTTAAATAACGGGAGAGCAGGATGGAATTTACGTTTCAGGTTCCCACAGAGATCATCGTGGGACAGGCATGTATCAGGAAAAACGCGGAGAAGTTCTCGCAGTTTGGCAAAAAAGCGCTGGTCGTGAAGTCGGGATCGGCGGAAAAGAACGGCTCGCTTGCGGATGTACTGCATGTCTTGGGTGAGCAGGGGATCGAAGCCAGGGTGCTTGACTCTGTACCGCCAAACCCCACGCCGGAAGACGTGCAGGCGCTATGCGGCTATGCGCCGGAATTTACGTTCGTGGTAGCGGTCGGCGGCGGCAGTGCGATCGACGCGGCGAAGGGTGTGGCAATTTTGGCGGTCAATGATGTGGAACCTGCGGCGATGTACGACAGGTCGTACCCGAACAAGCCGCTTCCGATCATTGCGGTGCCGACGACGTGCGGCACGGGCAGCGAGGTGACGGCGGTATCTGTGCTCACGGTGGGCGATTCCAAGCAATCGTTTTCCAGTCCGCATGTGCTGCCCAAGGTGGCGTTTCTTGATGCGGACTATCTGAGGACGCTGCCCATGCGCGTGTTGCTCGATACGGCGCTCGATGCGCTTTCGCACAGCGCGGAGGCCTACCTGTTGGTGGATTCGTGGTCGAACGATATGATCGCGGAGCAGGCATTCCGCAATTTTGCGAAGTATAAGGACGCCATGCTGCGGCGCGAATTTAGCGACGAAGACCGGGCGCTGATGCTTTATACGGCAACGCTTGGCGGCATCGCGATCTATGTGGGCGGAACAAGCGCAGTGCATACGATGGGATACCCAATCACGGTATTAAAGGACATCCCGCACGGACGCGCGTGCGTGCTTACGTTGGGCGAATACATCGAGTTTGCGTATGACGCAAAGAAAGAAAAGATAGACACGATGTGCGCGCTGCTTGGCGTTGACGGGGTCGGCGGTTTTAAGGAACTGCTGAAAAGCCTGATCGGGGAAACGGTGACGTATACGCGCGAAGAAATATGGGAACTGGTAGAGATCGCGGCAGAGCCTGCCATTAAAAAGCGCAACGCAAAGCCGATCACGCGTGAGGATATTTTTGAGATATACTGCGCGGCATTGTGCCGGGAGCAGTGAGAGGATATGTTATGACGAAATCATTGGGTGGCGTTTTCAGCAGTGCGTGGAACACAGCCAAAAAGAACCTTTTGGCCTTGTTTGTGCCCACGGCGATTTATCTGGGGATATTGTTTTTGCTGTACGGGGTCTATTATGCGGGTATGGTCTCTGACCTGCCTGTGACCATCATGACAGGCACTGTACGGCAGACAGCAATGATGTGGATATCGCCTGTTATGTTTGGCGTATCGGTGTTTTTGGCACCGCTTTACAGCGGATATATCACGGCGGTGCTGCGGACGTACCATGTAACGGGCGTGCCTGCGCCGATGGGAGCGGCATGGAAGGCGGCATGCGCGAATTATACAAAATATCTGCTGACCATGCTGACACAGATACTCTTTGGTTTTATTTTCGGTCTTGTGGTCGCGGTCGTGGTGCTGATCATATTCTTTGCAACGGTGTTCCCCAGCCTGATGCAGTGGACAGTGTATTCGCCTGACGCGTGGTACGCGGTGGTGCTGATCCTTTCTGCAATGGTTCCAGCGATCATTGTTGCGGCTGTCCTTGGGTGGATATTTGAGTTCAGCCTGACGTTTTTAAATTTTATTCCCGGGATGGAGAACCAACAGGGTTTCAAGGCGTTTTTCAGCAGTTTCCGCTATATCTATCAGGGGAATCTTCTCAAAAACCTGGGACATATCCTGCTGGCGGGGTTGATCCAGTCACTGATCGTCGGTCTGATCGCCGTGATATGCTTCCTGCCGTTCTTTATGAATGTGGGGATGAACATCGATTCGATCGTATCGGCGGAGCAAGTGCTCGACCCGCTTATTTGGAGCATGCCTCTTTATATGGCGGTCGGTGGGATCGCGTCTATACTGTTGAGCGTATTCTTTACGCCGTACTATTTTGAGGTTTATCTGAACGCAAAGACGGAAACGGAGCGCAAGCAGGCGGCAAAGAACGCCGCGATGGCGATGCGCTACCCTTATCAGGGACAATAAATAGATAATAAAAAAGGAACCGGTGCTGCTGGTTCCTTTTTGTTTGCGTTAAAAATCCATTCTTTCAAACGCCGTTGCAGACTTCTTATAAGCCACGAAGGTCAGCAATGCGTAAAGCACGGCGCCGGCCGCCAGTATAGCGAACTGGTAACCGAGAAATCCGGGTACCATCGTTTTGATGTAGTCGTGGAAAAAGGGGAAGACATAGGAGGCGCTTTCCACAGCCATGATGACAATACCCACGCCGATGCACGCTACGAGGAACGGGATGCCTACTTTGCTGGTGTTTTTGTAGTGCATTGTGAAGAAGATAAGATTGAACACGCCGAATATGATGAAGGCAAAGCCGAAAAAGGCAATATTTGCGTTTATGCCCGCCTCGTTGCCGGAGGGGAAAAGCTTATGGTTTAGGACGGCAAATGGAATGGCGATGACAAGCTGCAGAATCTCCAAGAAAATCACCATTAGAAAACGCGCTTTTACCGTATCGCGTTTGGGGATGGGCAGCATCATGGAATAGTAGTCGTCCTTGTTTTCGCGTGCGGTGATGCTCATCAGGAAAATGCCCAGACAAACGTAGAAAAAGACGATCAGGTAAGGGTAACTGGGGATGAGCAGCATGGCGGAAAAGGCGAGGAACATGATGTTTACGGGTTGGAGCACGAGCCGCAACTCTTTATACAGCAGGTTTTTCATGGTCAGCCCTCCTTTTCGATGTGCACCATAATGTCTTCTAAAATGGCGTCGCGCACCTTGGCATTTTCGATGGGCAGGTCGCTTACCTTTATGAGGCCGCTCATGCCATGCCTGTCGCGCTTGCAGCCGATGAGCTTGACTTTGTCGTTGCCTAAAAGCATGCCTTTTTGGAATTCGGCGACCTTATATCCGGCAAGGAAGGTATCCATCTCCTCGCAGGCGATGAGTCCGCCGTTTTTGATGTAGATGATGTTGTCGGCGCATTTTTCGAGATCGGAGGTGATGTGCGTGGAAAAGAGGATACTCATGTTTTCGTGCTCGACGAGATCCATGAAGATATCCAGAAGATCGTCGCGCGACACAGGGTCGAGGCCGCTGGTGGGCTCGTCCAAAATCAAAAGCTCTGCGCGGTGCGAAAGCGCTAAGGCGAGCGGATATTTGACCTTCATGCCCTCGGAAAGCTGGTCGGGCGTCTTTTCCTCATCAAGCGCAAACAGATCCATATATTTACGATAGGCGGTGTCGTCCCACTCACAAAAAAAACGGCGGGTGACCTCGGTGATCACCTTCAGCTTCTTTTTGGGATAGTAGTCGATGCCGCCCGTCACAAAGCCCACTCTTTGCTTGATGTTGAGCTCGTCCTGCGAAAATGTCTTGCCCCAAAAATGGATGTCGCCACTATCTGGGTGCACAAAATTCAGCAGGGATTTGAGCGTAGTCGATTTGCCCGCACCGTTACGCCCGATAAAGCCGGTGATGCTGCCCGGTGCAAGCGTGAAGGAAACGTCCCTGAGGGAAAAAGCAGGGTAGTGCTTCTCAAGATTGCATACAGATAATACGTCCATCGCCATACCTCTTATTTTTCTTCTTCTTCGTGTTTGGCAAGCGGACTCGTGCTGAGTATCTGATTGGTATAATCCACGAACGTCTCGTTGCGCACGATGGCGATGCCCTGATGCGTGTCCGCAAGCAGCAGCAGCGTGTCGCCTGGCTTGATATCGAACATATCGCGCGCCGTCTTGGGGATG